>JAFQBZ010000068.1 GCA_017399515.1 Clostridia bacterium
AAACTCATTGAAAAAAACATCAAAGTAACACACTTTTTCTATAACGGAGACAAACTTGAAGCAGGAAAAATTGCTGAAAAAGACATTGAAAAAATCGCAAAGATGGCAAAGTATGCAAAATCAAGCTACGCCATTTCTGAAAAGGCATGCAAGAAGATTTCAGACCGTGATGGCTATGATGAATATTTCATTGTTGCCGAAGCCATAATTTATACATTTGCAGACATTGAAAAACTTATCGCTGGCAAAGATAATATTCTTGCAATCGTTATGGACGGACTTGAACAACCAGGAAACATTGGTGCAATTCTTCGTTCATTTGACTGCGCTGGTGGTGACTTTGCAATCGTAACCAACAAACAAGCAAAACTTGGAAACAGCAGACTTGTTCGTTCAAGCCTTGGTGCAAGTTTTATGCTTCCGGTGCTTGAAGCCGAAATTGGTGAAACACAAGAGTGGCTTGAAAACAATGGTTTCAAATGCGTTGTGACTGACCTTCAAGCAAAAAAGAGTTATCGCGAAATTGACTACTCTAAACGAATCGCAATCATTTCAGGAAACGAACACACCGGCATTTCTGATTCGTGGAGAAAACTTCCACACTCTGAAAGCATAATTATTCCTATGCTTGGTTCAGTTGAATCATTAAATGTTGGTTTTGCCTCAACCCTTGTGTCTTATGAAGCAGGGCTTCAAAAATTTGGAAATCATAAAAACAAATAACCAAACGAATTTTTAAGGAGTTAAGTTTATGAATATCACTCAAAAAACTTTAAACTATTTTAAATCACTCACTGCTGAAACCATTTCAAACGCAGGCTCTGGTCACACCGGTTCTGCAATCGGCGCAAGTTCGATTATGCTTGCCCTTTTCAAAAACCATTTGAAGTTCAACCCTGCAAACCCAAACTTTTTAAATCGTGACAGATTTGTGCTTTCTGCAGGTCACGCAAGTGCAATGTATTATTCCCTTCTTCATTTGTTTGGCTATGATGTTTCAATTGAAGATTTAAAGAACTTTAGAAAATGTGGTTCAAAAACACCAGGACACCCTGAAAAGAATGTTGTTCCAGGAGTTGAAACCTCAACCGGACCACTTGGTCAAGGCATTGCAAACGCTGTTGGTCTTGCAATTGCTGAAAGCATTTTTGAAGCAAAGTTTAACACACCA
The DNA here is from genome assembly GCA_017399515.1 of Clostridia bacterium. Classification (GTDB taxonomy): domain Bacteria; phylum Bacillota; class Clostridia; order Christensenellales; family UBA1242; genus RGIG1681. The sequence continues at coordinate 1,172 of JAFQBZ010000068.1, forward strand.
AAATATGGCATTTTCAATAACTACACTTACTGCTATGCCGGTGATGGTTGTTTGATGGAAGGCGTTGCTGTTGAAGCCTGCTCACTTGCAGGAACTCTTGCCCTTAACAAACTCATTTTATTATATGATGACAACAACATCACAATTGATGGAAAACGAACCCTTGCAAACGCAGAAAATACTGCTGAAAAATTCAAAGCAATGGGCTGGAACACAATTGAAGTTCAAGACGGTCACAACTTTGAAGATTGTTCAAACGCAATTGCAAAGGCAAAGCAAAGCACCGACAAGCCAACAATAATCATTTTCAAAACCACAATCGGCATTGGAACAAGCAAAGCCGGAACCGAAAAAGTTCACGCTTACCCACTTCCTGCTGAAGAACTTGTAACCTTCAAGCAAAGTCTTTGCGTGAATGAAAGTTTCTTTGTTCCTGAAGATGTTTATGATTATTGCAACCTTACAGTTAAAAACAATCAAATTTATGAACTTGCTTGGAACAAGATTGTTGACAGTTACAAATTTGAACACCCAGATAAATATGCTGAAATCTCAAGCCTTTTTGCAGGCAAACCATTTGCTTACAACGAACTTGCAAAAGCACTTTCAAAAATGCCAGAGCAAGCAGGCAGAGATATTTCAAAAATTGTTTTAAATGAACTTGCAAAAGTTCACACTGAACTTGTTGGCGGAACAGCCGACCTTGGTGCTTCAACCAAAGCAGTGATTGAAGGTGCTGGTGACTATTCAAAAGATAACCGAACCGGCAGAAACATTCACTTTGGAATTCGCGAACATTCAATGGGCGCGATTGCAAACGGAATTTCAATTTATGCAAACCTTCCTGCTTTTGACAGCACTTTCCTTGCATTTTCAAACTATATGCTTCCAGCAATTCGTATGCGTGCAATGATGAACCTTCCGGTTTTCACTGTTTTCACACACGACTCTATTGATGTTGGTCAAGACGGACCAACTCACCAACCAATCGAACAAATTGGTGGACTTCGACAAATTGTTGGACTTTTAACTTATCGCCCAGCAACCCCTGCTGAAGTTGTTGCAGGCTATAAAGTGTTCTTTGAAACCAAAAAGCCAATGGCAATGGTTTTCTCAAAATCAAAACTTAAGCCATTTGAAAATTCAACTGTTGCTGGTGCTGAAAAAGGTGGCTATGTGATTTTTGAAACAGCCCCTAACCCAAATATAGAAATCATTTCAACCGGCAAAGATGTTGAACTTGCAATTGAAGTTGCAAAAGCCTTGAAAGGTGAAAGTGTCCGCGTTGTTTCAATGCCTTGCGAAAGTTTATTTGCAAGCCAAAGCACTGCTTATAAAAACAAAGTTCTTCTCTCTAGCACAAAACTTAAAGTGGCAATTGAAGCATCAAACGACCCTGTTTGGTATAAATATGTTGGAACTAACGGGCTTGTGGTTTCAGTTAACAATTATCAAACAAGTGGACCAAGCAGCGAAGTTTATTCAAACGCAGGCTATAACGCAAAAAATATCGTTAGCCTTATCAAAAAGAAATTGAAATAATTTAAAACATAATTTCAAATAATAATAACACGGAAAACCAATTTTATTTAATTTTGATTTTCCGTTTTTTTATTTTCATTTTTTGTATATTTTAAGTCATTTTAGTTTACAATTAAATTAAAAAAATATACTATTAAAATATATATATTTTAATGCTGGGAGAATAGCGATGAAAAATAGATTAACAAAATTATTTATAGCACTTTTTGCAATATTTTCTTTTGCTTTGGTGGGCTTAAATTT
>JAFQBZ010000069.1 GCA_017399515.1 Clostridia bacterium
AAGAATGGGTTTTGACAAAGGATTTCAAAACTGAACCCATGAATTTTTGCAAGCGCATTCAAAAATTTAACTCTGTCTGCTTCTTCTTGTTTGATTGAACTTCTAACACTTGCCCTGATTTTAATCTTTCCACCTTCTAAACGCAAAATACCCATATTTTCAGAAGTTAAAGGAATGTTTCCGTCAATTGAATGAATAACACCATGTTCAAATTCTGTGATAAAACTAACCACTTCATCTTCATCAAAAATCACCCAATTTTTATCTTCAAGTTTACTTGCAAAAATTGTTGGGTGGTTATCATTTTCTTCTGCAAGTTCTCTATATTTTGAACAAATAAAACTCACTTCACCCATTGTTTTTTCAGTCACAAATTCGCAACTTGCTGTGCTTGGAATAACATTGCTTCTCTCTCCACCAAAAATCGAAATTATTCCAATAGGGTTAATTTCTTTTAAAATTTTGCCCAAAATTTCAATCGCATTAAGCCTATTTTTATTTATATCTTCGCCAGAGTGACCACCAATAAGATTTGAAATTTCAACACTATAAACACTTGTGTTTGGTTTTTGAGAAATCTCTTTAAGTTTCTTTTCAAATAAAAGGTCACTTATTCCCGCACTTGAAACTTCTAAAACGCCTTCTCTGTCACCGTCTAAACTAATCAAATTTTTGCCACTAATTAGTGAATAATCAAGCCCTTTTGCACCAGCCATTGTGGTTTCTTCTTGAACTGTAAAAACTGCTTCAATGTTTGGAAAACCAGGTTCATCTTCGCCCAAAATTCCAAGAATAATCGCAACACCAATGCCATTATCAGCCCCAAGAGTTGTTCCCTTTGCTTTAATGAAACCATCTTCAACAAAATAGTTGATTCCTTCTTCATAAAAATTATGAAGCACACCCTTATCTGCCACACAAACCATATCTGTATGACCTTGCAAAATTATAGTTTTATCACTTCCATTATCTTTTTTGATAATCACATTGTTGAGTTCATCTTTGAAGAATTCAAGCCTGTTTTTGCGTGCAAAATCACATAAATATCTTGCAATTTTTTCTTCCCTTCCTGATGGTCTAGGAATTGATAAAATTTCTTCAAATCGTTTAATCCATTTATTCATAAATCTCTGCCCTCTAGTTATTTATATGTTTAACGCCAATTTCTGGAATAACAACATCTTTTGGAAGTGTAATTAAAAAATCAATAATTTGAATCATATCTTCAAGTTTTATTGCGTTGTCCATATTGCGTTTTTGACCAATTTTTTCAAACATTTTGGTGTTCATTCTACCTGGAAAAACATCTGTAACTTTAATGCCATATTTTGAAAGTTCAAGTTGCAAACATTTTGAAAAACCATTCACACCCCACTTTGAAGCATTATAAATTGATTTTTCTGCAAGTGCCCCAAACCCTGCTTGTGAATTAATATTAATAATCAAACCTTGCTTCTGTTTTTTCATATAAGGCACAACACTTTTCGCTGAATAAATCAAGCCTGTTAAATTGACATCAATAAGGCTTTTAATTTCATCATAATCGCAGTTTGAAAGTTCACCATCAACAAGAAGACCAGCACTGTTAATAAGCACATCAATCCTTTTATTTTCAGCAATCACACTTTTCATAACACTTTCAAGTGCTGTGTGATTTGTCACATCACAAACATAATATTTTGCACCTGTTTCTTGTGCAATCTTTTGAAGTTTTGCTTCATTTCTAGCAATCAAAATCACCCTGTTTTCTTTGCTAAAAAACCTCGCAAGTGCTTCACCCAAACCATCACTTGCCCCTGTGATACAAATAACTTTTTCCATAATATTTTCCTTATGTAAACATTATATCACACCTTAAATTTTATCTTAAATAAAATACACTTAAGTTTCAAAATTTTATAAAAAATCACCCAATATTGACAATTATTTTTAAATGTATATAATAAAATTAACAAGGAGATTTTTATGAAAGACTTATATTTAGTTGTAACAAATAGTGGTGCATTTACATTCGAAGATTTTAAACTTGTTGAAGAATTTATTGCTCCATTAAAAAATGGAACTTTTCATTTTCAAAAAATACCAATGATAGAAAGTAAAAAAGATTTAGATTCTATAAAAAATAATGAACAACAAAATCAACCACAATAAAAGAGCCAGCATTTGCTGACTCTTTTATTTATAATATAAAAAATTTTTATCAATAATTTATTGCATTGCTGGTGGATTTGATGTACTGCCAATTTTAGACTGTATATATTGATTTAATGAAATTTCATCATCGGCTGTCCATCTAAGTTGTTTTTCCCAAATTGACTTAGGTTTATACTCTGTATACAATGGAT
>JAFQBZ010000070.1 GCA_017399515.1 Clostridia bacterium
GGTGACCCTGTTGAAATTGCACTTTCAAAGTATTTATATAACATTAATGTTTCACTTGATTCAGTTCGTGAAAAATATGAAAGAGTGAATGAAATTCCTTTTGATTCAAACAGAAAAATGATGAGCACCATTTGTGAAATGAATGAAGGTCACTATATGCTCACTAAGGGAAGTCTTCAAGCCATTTTATCAAAATGTTCAGGTTATTACAAAAATGGCAAGGTTATGAAAATGACTAAACTTATAGCAAATCACTTCCTTGCAAAAGAAAAAGCAATGAGCAAAAAGGCTTACAAGGTTTTGGCTTTTGCTTATAAAAAAGTTAACCTTAAAGAAGAATATGAACCAGATGATGAAAATGATTTGATTTTGGTTGGTATTTGTGGATTGGTTGACCCTCCAAAAGATGGTGTTAAAGAAGCCGTTAAAAAATGTAAAGATGCAAAAATGCGTCCTATAATGATTACCGGTGACAGTTTGGCAACCGCAATGGCAATTGCAATTGAAGTTGGAATTGCAAAAGACGAAACTCAAGGTGTTGAAGGCAAAGCAATTGATAAATATACCGATGACGAACTTGTTAGTTTTGTTAAGAAATACACAGTTTTTGCTCGTGTTACACCTGAGCATAAAGTTAGAATTGTTCGTGCTTTCCAGGCTGCCGGCAAGGTTGTTGCAATGACAGGTGACGGCGTTAATGACGCACCAGCACTTAAACTTGCACATGTTGGAATTGGTATGGGCAAGGCTGGAACTGATGTAACAAAAAATGTTGCTGACATCATTTTAATGGACGACAGTTTTGCAACTATTGTTACAGCGGTTGAAGAAGGAAGACGAATTTATAGCAATGTGCTTAGAACCATTCTTTACAACCTTTCATCAAACTTTGCTGAAATTTTCTTGATTATTGTGGGAATGATTATGATGAAAGATATAATTTCACCACTACACATTCTTTATATTGATATTGTTGCTGACACCATTCCGTCAATAGCTCTGGCGTTTGAAAAGAACGATAAGCATGCAATGAAACGCAAGCCTTTTGGTCTTGAAAAACGAGTGTTTACTCCATTTATGATTTCTATGATTATTGGTTCGGCAATCATTGAATCGGCTATTTCACTTATTATTTTCTTCGTTGCTGAAAGTTGGTTTGGATATGAAATTGCAATGACACTTGCACTTTTATCTGTTGTTCTTACCGAACTTACATTCACTTATAACTGCAAAGAACTTAAAGATTTTTCATTTAAGAAAGGTTTGTTTGGAAACAAGGTTATGAACATTTCAACACTTGTGATTTTTGCAATTCAAATTCCTGTGTTCTTCACAGGCATTGGAAGTTTGTTTGGTCTTGTTCCAATCACAGCGGTTCAATTTTTAGGTGTTGTAGGAATCACTTTGGTTGGTTTCTTGATTATTGAAATAATTAAGCCAATATTTGCTAAATTGTTTAAAGATAAATAAAATAAAAAAAGATGGAAAAATTCCATCTTTTTTATTTTGTAAGTTATTCGCCTTTTTGCTTGTTTTGTTCTTTTGCTTTGTCAGTTGACCTTCTAAGTTCTTCGGCAGAGTGTGCTTCTCTAACTTTCTTTGGTGAAGTTTGAAGAAGGTGGAAGAGAAATTTCATATAGTCAAGTTCATATTGATGAACATAAATTTCGTTGACTTTGAATTGTTCTTTTCCAAACACATCAACGCCAGAGATAAAGTCATTGACTTTTTCCATAAACTTAGAAAATGAAGTGAGTCCGTCGTCGGTGTTTGCACTTTCAAGACGAAGTTCAAGCGCTGTTGCAAAATCAAAAAGTTCTTCAGCAATTGATGAAAGTGTGCCAGCATTTGAAGTTTCAGTTGTGAGTCTGTTAACTTCGTTCACTGCTTCATACATATCGGTTGACCTTTTTGCTCCGTTTTTATATGCTTTTGTGAGTGCTTTGTTGCTTCTTTTAAGCGCATCTTCTTGGTCACAAAAAACTGTTGCTGTGACTTTGATATAGTCTAAAATTTGTTCTCTTGAAAGTTTTTTCACAAGTGGGTTTGCTGGTTTATCATATGTGTATGATTTTCTGCCGCTTCCGGTGAGTGAGTTTGAAATTTCACCAATCAAGTCGCGATAAGTTTTCATAAGAGTGTATTTCTCGTAAACATCAAGATAATATAAATAAACTTCGACAACTTTTTCAAGAAGTGGGTCAGTGAATGCAACGCATGCTGATGTTAAACAAGTGCGAATCATTTCATCGAAATCTTTGTCAAGAATTTTGAAACCGTCAACAATCTCTTCAAGTTTTTTGTCGGTTTCATAATAAGCATTATAAACCAATAAAAAATTGTTTTTTGCGTTTTCATGTTCTTCAACAATGATTCTGTATGACTCGTCGTTTGGTGATAATGCGTCATTTAAAGCAGCAATTTTTGTGTTTCTAGCACTAGCCACAACATCAAGTTTTTTTGCAATCCACCTATCGCTTGGCTTTTTATCAAAAACATCGGCTCTTGTGTAAACTTTTCCGGCTTCTGGCTCAAATGGTGTTTCTTGGTCTGCAATTCGAAGGCAGGTGTAGTTTGCTGAATATGCAGTGTTGATTCCGTTGTAAAATTTTAATCTCGCTTGAAAATTGCTCATAATAAATTCTCCCTTTAACAGGCTCATTATAACATATTGTTTCAAGCGATTCAATAGGGTTTTTGAAATTTAAGTTAAAGCAAAAAAGACAGCAAAACAGCCGTCTTTTTATTATTTTATCATTTTTTTTACTAATTTTAATTGATTTTTTAGTTATTTTTGCGTTTTTTAATTATTCCATAAATGTGCTGGATAAACGCCCTGAGATTTTAAGTTTTTCAAAAATTCAACAACTTTTGCTTTGTCTTCTTTGTAAGTGATTCCATGCCAAATGCTTGAAGTTGAAATCACTTTTGTTTGAACGCTTCCGGTTTCAATTAAGTGTGATACAACACTTGGAAGAAAAAATTCCGCTGTTTCAAGATTGTTTTTATTTTCTGTTAAAAACTTCTCAAATGCTTCATCTAAATGGGTTGTGAATTTTTTTGTGAAGCCAAACAAATTCATTGAAACCACTTGACTGTTTTCAATTTCAAAAGGTTTAACATCACCTTCAAGTGGGGTTGCAACAAGTTTGCCATTAACAGGTTCGATTGAAGATTCAACAATTTTTAAAAGGTTTCCTTCATTTGTGAAACATACACCACGCTTAACTGCGCTCTCACCAGAAATTGTGTTGCCTGCGTGATAGCCGATAAGTGCAAATTGGTTTTCATTTGTGTTTTGTTTCAAAAATTCGGCAATTTTTGAAAGTGCGTCAAAACCATAATAATCATCAGCATTAATCACTGCAAAGTTTGAATCAATTTTATCTATTGCTGAATAAATTGCGTGACCTGTGCCGAGTGGCTTCTTTCTGGTTGTTGGAATTTTGATTTCTTTATTTGTTTCAAGTTCTTGAAAAGCATATTCAGTTTTAATATATTTTTCAATTCGTTTGCCGATTGTGTTTCTAAAAGTTTCATAGATTTCTTTTGTGATGATGAAAACAACCTTGTCAAAGCCACATCTAATTGCATCAAAAATTGAATAGTCAATAATAAAGTTTCCGTCTTCATCAATAGGCTCAATTTGTTTAAGCCCACCAAAGCGACTGCCTATGCCTGCCGCCATTATAACAAGTTCCATGATAAATCTCCTAAATTGATTTAGTTTATTATATTCTTGAGATTTTAATTTTGTTTTTACAAAAGATATTATATCACAAAACTCTTAATAAACATAATGTTTTTAGTGGGTGTTTTTAGGGTGTTTTTTATAAAAGATAAATTGCAATTTTCAAATCAAAAATGTTAAAAAATTAAGTCAAGTTAAAAATTTATACATTTTAAAACTTAAAAATCAAACAAATTTAGTGTTATTTTGTTTTGAAATTTAATAGTTTGAATAAAGTTTTAACTTTTTGCACATTCTAGTAAAGA
>JAFQBZ010000071.1 GCA_017399515.1 Clostridia bacterium
CTGTGCTGTAAAGTGGGTCATTTGAACTTGAAGATATATAACCATAATTTCCAGATGTTCCAAATCGATATTCATAAAGATTGTTCCATCTAGGTCCAACAACACCTTTTATGGTTCTATCTTTAAACTTTTCTTGAAGCATTTTAAGGTCTGCATTTGAAGTTGCGTCACTTTCATAACTATTCCACTCTTCATTAAATGACTTCTTCATCAAAATAACAGTTTTTGTGTCATTGAGTTTCATTGCTTCATAAACAGATTCTGCTCTGTTCCAGCAAGAAAGTGCATCAAAAATACCAAACACAGTGAATGCAAAGAATGATAATAAAATTGTAAAAATAAGTTTTCCAACTTTATTTTTGAGCGCACTTGCACCCATTTTAAATGAGTCTGAAAATTTAAGTCTTGACTTAATAAGTTGCAAACTGTCAGGGTTATACTGTTTAACCTTGATATCTTCTTTTTCAGTTTTTAAGAAGGCTTCTTTGTTACCTGCATCATTAATTTTTGCACCTTCTTTAAGTTTGTCATTCGCCTCTTTATCAAAAGAAATGAATGTGTCATTTTTTGTTGCATTTTCAGTGATAACCTTTGTGATTGCCTTGATATCACTTTCAGTCATTTGATGACCTTTCTTGATATAAAGAATGTTATCATCAATAACTTTAATGCCTGAAGCAGTTTCTTGTGCTTCGATTTCTTTTTTGGTGATATCATGAAGAATTTTACCATCTTTAAGTTCGATAATTCTATCACCATAAATTTCTGCAAATTCTCTATCGTGAGAAACAATGATAACAAGTTTGGTTTTTGAAAGTTCTTTCAAGGTATCCATAACTTGCTTTCCGGTGTTTGAATCAAGCGCACCGGTTGGTTCGTCCGCCATAATGATTTCAGGGTTTTTAACAAGCGCACGCGCAATCGCAACTCTTTGTTTTTGACCACCTGAAAGTTCATTTGGTTTACGCTTTGCATACTGTGTCATTTCAACTTGCTCAAGCAATCTGTTGATTTCATCATTGTCTGCATGCTTTCCTTGAAGTTCAAGCGCTAAGGCCAAGTTTTTGTGCACAGTGAAATTTTCCAAAATGTTATATTCTTGGAAAATGAAACCGATAAATGTGTTACGATAACTGTCAAAATCACTTTGTGAAAAATCTGCTGAAGACTTGCCTTTAATGATAATTTCACCACTATCAAAAGTGTCAAGACCACCAATAGCATTCAAAAGTGTTGATTTACCTGAACCTGATTTACCAAGCAAGAAAACAAGTCCTGTTTCAGGAAAATCAATCGAAACATCGTTAAGCGCAACAACGGCTTCTGCCTTTTTTGACTGATAAGTTTTAACTAAATTTCTAACACTTAACATTTCAATCTCCTTAATTTTATTTAATTTAATAAAGATTATAAAACCTTTATTAAACACTATTTTTAGTATAATCTTATTTTTAACTAATGGTCAAGCATTTCCAAAATTTTACATAACAAAAAATTTATCAAACATCAATATATTATTTATAGTTCTAAAATTTTGTCACAGAAAAACACCAGAAATCTGGTGTTTTTTATTATTTATTAACTTCTGCTATAAATGCTGAATAATCCAAATCAAAAACATTATCTAAATAAACATATCTATCTTGTAAATATAATCTTACATAATCATATTGCATATCATATTCAAACACACCTGTTTCTCCATGCCACATTTCTGCATCAATTTTAGCCACAGCATCAATTTTTGCTTTGTATGTTTTCAAATAGTCTGCAGTTTCTAAAATCTTGCCTTTAATTGCATCAAATCTTGTTGCAACTTTGTTGTAGAAACTTTCAAGTTTAAACAAATTATTGAAAATAGCAGAATGCTTAGCAATAAATAAATTATTAGCAGTTTCAATATATGATTCATCATAAGGTCTAATATCAGTTTCCGCCATTGAATAATCAAAATCCCAAATAGGACCCATTTTTAAAAGACCATCAGTTGATTTGTGCATATAAATGCTCTTCCAAATTGAATCTGAACAGTGTGTTATTTCAGTAAGCAAATAATAATCTACAAAACTATCAATATCAACAAGTTGCTCAAGCGAAACAGGACTCGCCTTAAAACTCACTTCAACAGTTCCACCATTTTTAAGTAGATAACAAACCGCATTAACATATTCTTTGATATAGTCAAAAACCTTGTCACTTGTTTCAGTTTTTCCCCTTTCATCTGCTTCTGGATATTTAATCTCTACTGGTTCAAAACCATAGTCAGTATAAAAGTTATCGACACCTGTCACACCTTCTTTGAAGGCTTGGTCGTCCATTTCAATAAAGAATGGGAAATCTGTTTTGCTATCAACATTTTCAAAAGCCTCATCATCTTTAACCGAAGCACGACCTTTGTTTTCGTCCATTTGTTCACAAAGAAGGAATAATCCTTTAAATTCATCATTTATCACAAGTGCCACATGGTGACCTGTTGGGGCAAAATATTGATCTTCTTCCGCAAGTGTTGAAATTACACCTTTTGCAAGTGTGAATGCTGTGAAATTTCTAATGTAAGATTGGTCAAAATATTCAGCAAGAAGCACCCAACTTTTGTTTTTCTTTAAACCAAATAATGATTGTTTTTCAGCAAATTTAATTCTATAAGGTTTCTTCATTTCTGAAAATGTTGAGTTTCCACGAAGTCTAACACCAACATTATAATCGCCTTCTTCATTTTCACCCATTTCAACAGAAAGATTATCTTTCACATCTTCACAATTTGAAAGTTCAAATGAACAACTCACATAGTTTTCTTTATCATGAGGAAGTTTATTCTTTTCAGTGTTAATTTCAATCAACGGAATTTCAAGATCATCACCCACCATTTCTAAAAATTGTTTTTTAGAAACTTTTGCCACAGAAACATTATTTTTTACAAAACAAGATGAAATTGTGAAACTTGCCAACACCGTTGCCAAACACAATGAAATTGCATACAAAATGTTGTTTTTTAAACAAGTTTTTGAATTTTCTTTCACATCATCTTTCTTAACTTCTAAAGTTTCTTCTTTTTCAGGCTTTAATGCTGAACTTTTGAATTTTGTTGTATTAAATAACACATACCCAATCAAAATTTGAGCAATAAACAAACACGAAAACATCACATATAAAAGTTCAACAGGAACATATGCAAAAGCAATCAAATCAAGCAAGAAATATGATGTAAGCACAAAAATGCTAGATATAAACATTAATATATTTGTTGAATTTTGTTTCTTTATCAAATCAGCAAAAGCCTTACCAACAAAACAAGAAACTATTAGCATAAAAATCAAATTTAAAATAATCTCAAACGCATTTGCAAAACCAAAAAGTGGTGAAACAATCATAAGTATTGCAAGTGGCACAAATATTGCCCCTGCATAAAAACAATCTGTATATTTAAACCCATTTTTGAAAACAAGTGAAAGAATGTAACCTGCAAGTCCAATAGTTAAAAAGATTCCTACAAGTGAAAAATTCATTTCAATTGTATTATCTTTCTTTAAACTTATTAAAAAGATTCCCACACAAGTAAATGCTATTGAAGAAAATAATGATATTCCAAATTTTTTGTTGTTTGAGTTTTGATAAAACACATTAAACAAGTTAAGTGCACCAACAACTAAAACAGACGCAGTGGTAAGCACTTTAATTTTTTCAAGTGGAAAAACAAAATAACAAACAGTTCCACAGGCAATAAGTGCCATAAAAACAATATTTATAATTAAAAATAATTTTTTCATAAGTAATCCTCTATAATTTTCTACACAACTAGTTTATCATAAGTTTTAAAAATTAATCAAACATATTTCATTTTTATTAAATTTTTTGCACAAAAAAAAGCAACTTGAAATTTCAAGTTGCTCTAATATAATTAAATTAATTCAACAAGTGCCATTTGAGCATTATCGCCACGACGAATAGAAGTTTTGATAACTCTTGTGTAGCCACCTTTGCGACCTGATTCTTTTGCACGCTCAGCATATTTTGGAGCAAGGTCATCAAAGATTTTTTCAACTAAAGGCATTTCAATACCTTGAGTTCTAGCCTCAAAGTCAGCAAGTTTTTCACCTTTCTTTCTTTGTTCTTGTCTGTTTTGAACCATTGCAATAATCTTTCTTCTAGCAGCAAGTTTCTTAACGCCATCTTTAGATACTGTAACTTTTTTCTCTTTTCCATTGTTGTCAAGAGTTGTTTTTTCAGTTGTCACAACATCTTCGTATGTGTTAACAGCAAGAGTGATGATTTGTTCAGCAACTCTAGCAGCGGCTTTTGCTCTATCGAAAGTAGTTTCAATATGGCCATACCATAAAAGGTCAGTTGCAAGGTTTGAAACAAGTGCAAGTCTTTGGTCAGATGGTTTTCCTAATTTTCTTGTGTCCATATTTTTTCTCCTTAATCTTCATTAGTCTTAAGACCGAGTCCAAGACTTTCAAGTTTATGAATAACTTCATCAAGTGATTTTCTACCAAGATTTTTAACTTTAAGCATATCATCTTCAGTTTTCTTGATTAAATCTTCAACGGTATTGATACCGGCTCTCTTTAAGCAGTTGTAAGAACGAACTGAAAGATCCATATCTTCAACGCTCATAACTAAGAGTTTGTGAACCTTGTCTTCTTCACGGCTAACGAGAATAGAAGTGTTTGCCATATTTTCAACAAGTTCAATGAAAAGTTCATTGTATTCGTTCATAAGTTTAGCCGATAAACTAACAACTTCTTTAGCAGAAACAGTGCCGTTTGTAGTAACTTCAAGTGTAAGTTTGTCAAAGTCAATGTTTTGACCAACACGAGTGTTTTCAACAACATAACTTGCTCTTCTTACAGGGGTATAGATACTATCAATTGCAATGTATCCAATTGGAAGGCTCATATCCTTGTTTTTATCAGCAGGAACATATCCCCTGCCTTGACCAACCATAATGTCCATATCTAAAACGCCGTCGCTCTCAAGAGTGCAGATATACATATTCTTATTCATAATATGAACTTCGTCATCATCAGCGATGTCAGCAGCAGTAACAACACATGGTCCTTGTGCCTTAAGTTTTAAGGTCTTTTTAAAGTTTTTGTCATCACTATCGATTTTCACTGCAAGTCCTTTCATGTTCAAAACAACTTCAGTAACATCTTCTTTAGCACCTTTAAGTGCCATAAATTCGTGATCAACACCAGCTATTTTAATATTAGTAATAGCTGAACCAGGAAGGCTTGAAAGAAGGATTCTTCTAAGAGCGTTACCAATAGTAACACCAAATCCCTTTTCTAATGGTTCAACGACAAATCTTGCATAAGAACCACCTTTTTCTTCAACACATTCAATCCTTGGCTTTTCGATTTCTAACATATTAGCTCCCCCAATTTATTTATTATTTAGAATAAAATTCAATGATAAGGTTTTCAGCGATTGTCAAGTCAATATCTTCTCTTGCTGGAAGTGCAGTAACTTTACCAGTAAGTTTAGATGGTTCAAATTCAAGCCACTTTGGAACGATAACTCTTGCTTCTTTAACGCCAGCGAAAAGTTCGCTCTTTGCACTCTTTTCTTTAACAGAAATAACATCACCAACTTTGATTTGGTATGATGGAATGTTTACCATTTTTCCGTTAACTAAGATGTGAGTGTGGTTAACAATTTGACGGGCTTGATCACGGCTAGCGCCAAGGCCAAGTCTGTAAACAACATTGTCAAGTCTTCTTTCGAGTAAACTTAACATTGTTTCACCAGTTTTTCCTCTTTGTCTAGCGGCTTCTTCATAGTAGCCTCTAAATTGTTTTTCTAATAAGCCATATGCTCTTTTAACTTTTTGTTTTTCACGAAGTTGAATAGCATATTCACTTGCTTTCTTTCTTGTTGTTGGATGCACACCAGGAACACCTGCTCGTCTATCCAAAGCACATTTTTTAGAAGTACATCTTTCACCTTTAAGGAAAAGTTTTGTACCTTCTCTTCTGCAAAGTCTGCAGTCTGCATTTATATATTTTGCCATTATTTTCTCCTTAGGTTATATTAAATTCTTCTTGGTTTTGGTGGACGGCAACCATTGTGTGGGATTGGAGATACATCTCTGATCATTGTAACTTCAAGATCAGCGGCTGCAAGACTTCTTAC
>JAFQBZ010000072.1 GCA_017399515.1 Clostridia bacterium
CATTTTATTCTATTTCTTCTTCACCTGGAGCAATAGTTCCAAAAACCCTGATTGTATAAGTTCCAGGATCTGCAAATGTATGTTGCACTTTATCATTTGCACCAATAGTTCTTTTACCATCACCCCAAAATATATGTCCTTTCGCATCAATTTCAACAACTTCATCTTCTTTTGTTGTTGTTACTTCTTTAATGCTCCAGTTTTCATCATAATACAAAAGGTCTTCAACACCTTCAACAAGTGCAATGTTAATTCCTGCATTTGTTCCTGGTTGAATACTTATGCTATCACTACCCAAAGTGCAGATATAAATGTTTTGTGTTTTATGCCCTTTCAAATAAACACACACTGCATAATCTTTGTCATGGTCCAAAACATCTTTTTCAACCAAATCACAGAAATCTGTTGTTAATTGTTGAATAACCATATCAAGACAAACACCACTGGACAAAATCACACCTTTGGTTCTTTTCTCATCTGCAATAAGGTTGTGATTTGCTTGTTTTTCATTTGAAATAGTTGCAGATTGATAAACAAGTTTTTCACCATTTGCTTTAACAGTCCATTGATTTGAACTTACACCATTTTCAATCAGCACCATTTCAATTATTTGTGTAATAGGAACACAAGAAACCAAATAACCAAAGTTTTTAATTTCTGTTTGATTTGTTGGCATCTTAACAAAATATGTTGTTGAATAGTAATCATCATTAAAATTTTCAGTTGGAATATTCTTGTTGTTATAACCTTCTGCAAACTTTGTTAATACCCTTCTAACTGCACCAACCTGCAATGCCATTTTCTTGCCATTTGTTCTTGTCTTCTTGCCATCAACAAACCAGGTTAATTGAAATGTTACATCTTGGAACTTTAACCCTTCACCACTCAATGTGTTTCCAAACAATTCAAATAGTCCGCATACATACCCTTCTGTGCCTTTTCTTGCACCAATGTCTGCTTCCATTTCGCCTGTATCTGTAAATATTTTGAATATCATGCCTTCTTCGTTTGTGTTCAAAATATTTTCAATTTTTTGTGCAACATCACTAACTTCAAGCATCAACTTCACCTCCGATTTTTTTTGCTATAAATTGTGCAGTTGGCATAACTGCATTGTCAAACCACTTATATGTGTTCACAAACTTTGGATTCTCATTGATTATTGTTTGATAATCAATTCCTGCCCTTTTAACAAGTTCTTCCGCATCAACATAAATACACCACTGTTGCGGATTGTTTTGTTTGCACTTAATTGCAGTAAAAGCAAGATAGTTTGTTGCATAAGGATGGCGGTCTTTATGTATCATGTTTGGTGCATGATTGTATCTCAAATAATTCATTGCTTGTATTGCTATAAGTTGCAAATTATCCATGTTAACCTGCCTTTTGTAATGTTATTATTTTTGTTATATTGCCATTGTTATTGAAATAAAGATGTGCGATTTGGTTTTCTTCATCATTTGTTCCAACTTCAACAACATAATATTTTTGGTTGTTATAATAACAAATATCATCTGTTTTAATAGGCAATGTGGTTTTTGTTTCCCAAACAACACTTCCTGTTTTTATACTCATATTGCCAATAGAAGTTTTGTTTTGCTTTTCTTCACCAGGTTTTGAAAACTTAAAAAAAC
>JAFQBZ010000073.1 GCA_017399515.1 Clostridia bacterium
CAGATGTTCTAACTTTTCTTGTGTATTCTTGGTCATAATATAATTCATTTACACTGTTGTTCTTCATATAAACTTGAACAAAGTATGGGGAAGTTCTTGAAACACCAAGGTTAACAAAAATTCCTACATAATCATCTTTTATTGAGTCTGGAACTGTTGTGAAATCATTTGAGAAAATTGCAGCGGTTGTGCTTGACTTAGAAATACTATATTTTCTCTTAAATTCTTTAGAACCTGCAACTCTTCCAGGATAAATTCCATTTAAGTCAAGTGTATATGTTGTTACATCAGATGATGTTACAAATTGTGTTTTAACAATTGGGTCTGAGTATGTTGAATTTAATTCTTCATCGATTGTTTTATCTGAAACAACCCAACCAAATGTTGAATCAAATCTAGCAAGATACCAACCATCAAGACGATAACCAGAGTTTGGAACTGCTGTGAGTGTAACTGAACTATCTCTATCAAAATATGATGTTTTATATTGAAGGGTAGAGTAAACTCTTCCGTTTTTATCTGAATATAATTCGCCTGTAGACAAGTTGTTTGTTGTGTTGAAATAATTTCCATTACTTGCAACGCTGTCAGGGTTTCTTGAAACATCATTAAACAACTCAATCTTTAAATCAGCAACTTTCTTATTTGATGCAGTGAGCAAACCAATAGATGTACTGTAATAGATTGTGTTAGAGTTTTTATATCTAACATAAAGTGGAAGTTTGAATTCATCTTCTAAAACCTTGTTTCCACTCTTATCAACTGATACTTTTGCATACAATTGATATCTTGAAATGCCAGACACTCTCTTGAAATAGTAAGATGTGCCATCAATTGAAACCATATCAATGTTGCCTTCAACATTATAAGATCTAATTTCTTTGTTTTTAACAAATTCATTAGATGTAACAGCATAATATGAATTATTGCTTAAAAGAACAGGGAGTCTTCTTGAATTCTTCAATGCTGTGCTTTCTTTTGTTGAATCAATAGCAACTCTTGTTTCCATAACATAAGTTAAGATATCAGTGATTGTTGCATAGTTGATATTTTCAATATCAGAGTAATGATAACAAACTTCGCCTGTTACATTGTCATAAATTGATTTGAATCTTTGTTGATTCATTTTAACAACAACTTTATAAATGCCGGTTACTGCATCAGCAACACTTTCAACTTTCTTATTCATATAGAATGAATATGTGCTTGCATCTAATGTTGTTGCATATAATTGAAGGTTAACCAAGCATGGTTTTCCTTCTTCTAAAGCACCTTCATAATTTACATATGTGTGCTCATGTTTTTGATACTCGCCACCTTTGAAGGTAACTAAAGTATATGTGCCAGGGTTTTCCGTTTCTTCATAAACTATATATGAATAAGCGTTTTCACCTGTGTAATTTTCAGCAATACCTAATTTTTTGAAAATTGGGTAGCCGTTTGAAGCAAATTTACCTGTGAAGTAAAGATAAGATTCATTAGAAATATCTGCATATTCAACTTCGCCGCCTTCAATGTACTCAATGAAATACATATCTTTTTGGTATGTTTCTGGATCAATCTTAATTGATTGTGTTGAAGATATGATGTTAACAGAACCACCAACATTGATTGTGTTATCATCAAGTTGTGTTGCAATTGAAAGTGAATAAATCTTTTCATAAACAGGAAGAATCAAATAATATCCATTACGGTTTTGTGCAAATCTAAAGATTGGATTATAGAGTTCACCTTTGAACTCTTCCATTAATTTTCCATCTAAATACATAGATTCTGCATTTTCTCTTTGATAAATCTTCCATTGTTTGAAGCGATAGAATACTTCACCATCAAATGAAATGAGTGGGGAAGCGGTGAATACAACACCTTCTTTTCCACATTCTAAGTAAACTGTTTCTGATTTGTTTAAAATAGAAATTGCATTTTCAAGCCAGAAACCTTGTGATGTGCCAAAGTCGATATC
>JAFQBZ010000074.1 GCA_017399515.1 Clostridia bacterium
ATGCTCGAAAAAGCACTTGCAGAAGGCTATGCTATTCCAGCATTCAATATTTGTAATATGGAGTCTGCACAAGCAGTTGCTGAAGTTGCAGCAGAAAAAAATGTTCCTGTAATCATTTCAGTTTCTGAGGGTGCAGGAAAATATGCTGGATATGATTACATTCGTGCAATCGTTGAAACAGCAAGCAAAAAGTCTTCAAACGACATTGCCCTTCACCTTGACCACGGCAAAAGTTTTGAGGCTTGCAAAGCAGCAATTGACGCAGGTTTCACCAGCGTTATGATTGACGCTTCACATCTTTCTTATGAAGAAAACATTGCAGCAACTAAACAAGTTGTTGAATATGCACACGCAAGAAATGTAACCGTTGAAGCAGAACTTGGCAAAATTATTGGAACAGAAGATATGGTTCACAGTGACACTGAAAGTTTCACAGACCCTGATGAAGCAAAAGATTTCGTTTCAAGAACAGGCGTTGACAGCCTTGCAATTTCTATTGGAACAGCACACGGCGTTAACAAATCAATCAAAACACCTGTTATTCAATATGGCGTTATTGAGAGCGTTCATAAAGCACTCCCTGCTCTTCCACTTGTTGCTCATGGAAGTTCAACAGTTCCAGTAAAATGGGTTGAAGAAATCATTAAATATGGTGGCGAAATTAAAAAGAGCCAAGGCATCAGCGAAGAAGATATTGTTAAAATGTCAAAGTCTGCTATTTGCAAAATCAATATGGACACAGACCTTAGACTTGCTCATACCGCAGGCGTTAGAAAAGACCTTGCTGAAAACCCAGGACACTTCGACCAAAGAGATTATAACAAAGCCGGAAAAGCAAATGTTAAAGAACAAGTTGCTCACGCAATTGAACTTGTTGAAGGTGTTTAATATTCACTAAATTCAAAAACTCTCGCAAAAAAAGAAGATGGAAAATTCCATCTTCTTTTTGTTTTGTTTTATTGTGGCTGTGGTTGTGATTGAACACGCTTCTTTAAATTTTGAAGCAAATTATTCAATTGTTCAACCTTGCCAAGCACAGCATTTTTTGTTAAAACAGATTCAGCATCTTCACCCAAAAACTTAACTCTATTTTCAAGTTCCCTTGAAATTTCATAAACTTTGGTTTCAAGTTGAGTATATTTTCTTTCAGAAATTATATCGTGGTGCAAAAATGCTTTTATTTCACTGATAATATTTTGTGTTTCAATCACAATCAATTCATCACTTAAATTTTTGTAACTATTTTCCTTCATGGCATCTCCTAAACATCGTCTTTGCTGCCTTTTTTAACTAAAACACCATTAACCATAACATATTCACGGTTTTCATTGATTTTCATCTTCTTTTCAACCTCTTCTTGAAGGTCAATTCCAAGCATTTCAGAAAGCCCAAGCAAATAAATTGCAGTGTCTGCAAGTTCTTCGCCAAGATTGTCATGCTTTTTGATATACGCCTCAAAAGCCTCTGAAAGTTCGCCCTCTAAAAAACAAAACTCACGCTCAACATTTGTGGTGTTGAAACCATGTTTAAGTTTATTTTCATAAACCTTTTTTTGCATTTCTTTAAGTTCCATAATATCTCCTTAAATCATGAAATTAAGAATTTGATGGTCCTTGTTGCTCAGCAGCAGAATCAGTGTCACCACTAACTTTTTTCTTAGCAGCAACATCTTCTAAAAATTTTTTCATCTCATCAATTTCTTGTTTATATGTTAAAAGTGATTGTCTTCCCCTTCTAAGACCAGCAAGGTCTTTTCCGTTGGCTTCAGCAGTTGCCCACCAAGTTCTTCCAGAAAGGTCACCGATATGTTTTTCAACAGAAACAAGTGTTTCATTAACAACCGGTTCAATTTTTGCAATTTCAGCATATAATGCTTGAGCCTGTGGAAGCAATGCTTCAACTGAATCAATTTTCTTGATGAACTCGAATCTTTCTTTCAAACCCTTCATCATCTCAGCCATTTCTTGTGGAGTGATTTCTTTTTTTCTTTTAAAAATATCAAAAAATCCCATATTTTTATCTCCTTCTCACAAAAATATTATACCACTATTTGTGTGAATAATCAATACCAGCCCAATTTTGTTATTTAGACAAAATTTCCGCGCCGGTTTCAGTCATTAAAATTGTATATTCCCATTGAGCGGAAAGTGAACCGTCTTGTGTTCTAACTGTCCAGCCATCATCTGCATCAATATAAACGCCTGCCTTTCCAGCATTAATCATTGGCTCAATTGTGAAAACCATTCCTGGTGCAAGCACCATTCCTGTTCCAAGTTTTGCAGTGTGATTAACAAATGGGTCTTCATGCATTGCAAGACCAACACCGTGTCCACCAAGTTCTTTAACAACAGAAAAACCGTTTGCTCTTGCCATTTTGTTAATATGGTGACCAATATCACCCACATTCATAAATGGAGTGAGTTTTGAAAAAGCAAAATCTAAACATTCTTTTGTCACTCTAACAAGTTTTTTTGCTTCTTCGCTAGCCTCGCCAATAATAAACATTCTTGAAGCGTCACCATAGTAACCATTAACTTCGGTTGTGCAGTCAACATTAACAATATCACCATCTTTCAAAACTTGTTTTTTGCTTGGAATTCCGTGACAAACAACATTGTTAACAGAAATGCAAACAGATTTTGGAAACCCACAATAACCAAGCGGTGCAGGTCTGCCGTTATATTTTTGTGTTTCTTCAAAAACAATCTTATCGAGTTCTTCAGTTGTTATGCCTGCTTTGATGTTTTCAGCAACTTTATCTAAAATGAGCGAGTTGATTCTTCCCGCTTCACGAATACCTTCAATTTGCTCTTTTGTCTTTATAAGTTTTCTTGGAGGAACAATTTTGCCTCTCTTTTTTAATTCTTCAAGTTTTAAATCAAAGTCTTTATGGCACAAAGCGTAAGGTGTTTCACTTTTGCACCAACATTTATCATTATCTCTCATAAAATCCCCTATCTGTCAACCATTGCGTTGTGATCAAACTTATCTAAATCAAGTTCTTCGTCTTCTAAAAACAACTTTGGAACAAGCCCAAAATGCTCACTAAAACCCTTGAATAATGTCATTGTTTTGCAGATTAAGTTTCTGCTGTAAAGGTTTTCAGGAGCAATAACTTTTGGATCAGGAATTGTTCGAATCACAATTTTAAACACGCCGTTTTCAAGATAAAAATCTAATCTTTCAATATCGGCAGAGTTAATATAACCAAAATTTGCTTCAGCATTATCCTCAAGTCTTGTTTTTGAAATGTCAAGTTTGTCAATGAATGCTGCAAACCATGAATATTTATTTTCAAATTTAGTGTAGTCTAAAAATTCATCGTGAGTTGAAATTGCTGAATAAATCATTTCAAGTTCTGCGTTTGTAAAAATATTTTTCTTTGGAAGATACTCTCTTGCAAAGTCAGCCGACTTAAACCAATGCCCAGCACGAACCCCACCAATTTGACCAATATCATGCAAAATTTCAATGGTTTTCAAAATCAAAAGTTCCCTTTCTGTGAACTCAAAAAGTTTGCCAAGTCTATCAGCAAGTGAAACAACACCCATAATGTGTCGCATTCCATGGCTTGATGGATAATGGTTTGTTGCGTCTATTGACCTATATTTTGATAAAATTTCTTCATCATTTAACATTTCTTCAATAAAGTCCATATTCCCTCACAATAACACTTTCTAATTATATATTAACTTTTTTGGTTTATTTTTGCAACAAAAAAAGAGTGGAAACCTTCCACTCTTTGCCTTCACACTAATATTTGTTTTGCTAAAATTACTTAAGTTCTGCTTTAGCGCCTGCTTCAGCAAATTTCTTAACCATTTCTTCAGCGGCTTCTTTAGCAACTGCTTCTTTGATTACAGAGTTTGGTGTTTCAGCCATAGCCTTAGATTCAGCAAGACCAAGTCCTGTGATTTCTCTAACAACTTTAATAACTGCAATTTTGTTTGCACCAACATCAGTAAGAACTACATTAAATTCTGTTTTTTCTTCTTCTGCAGCGGCAGCAGCGCCACCAGCAGCAGGAGCAGCAACTGCCATAGCAGCAGCAGAAACTCCAAATTCTTCTTCAATAGCCTTAACAAGGTCGTTAAGTTCAACAACTGTCATAGACTTAACATCTTCAATAATTTTTTTAATATCTGCCATTTTAATTTTCTCCTTAAAACTTTGTTTTTTTATTTTTTTAATTTTTTAATTTTGTTTTGTTTAATTTTTTAATTATGCATTCTTTTTAGCAACTTCGCTGATAGCAACAGCAAGAGAACGCATAGGGTTTGTAAGCAAACCAAGAAGTTGTGCAACCAAAACTTCTCTTGATGGAATGTTTGCAAGTGCTGTGATTTCTTCAGTGTTGAAATATTTTCCACTTACAAAACCTGATTTTAATTTTAATTTCTTTTCATATTTAGCAAAACCATCAAGTGCAATTTTAGCAGGAGCAACTTCGTCAGTGTTATGGAATATAACTGCTGTTGTGCCTTCAAAGTCAGTTTCTGGGAATTTGATGCCTTGGTTTTCAAAAGCAATCTTCATGAGTCTGTTTTTGTAAACTTTGTAAACACCACCAGCATTTCTAACTTCGTTTCTAAGTGCAGTTGCATTAGCAACTGAAAGACCACGATAGTCAACAAGCACAATAGATTTAGCGTCTTTAGCAAGAGCCTCGATTTCGCTTACAACTACTTTCTTATTTTCAAAATTTGCTGACATATTTTCCTCCTAATTTTAATGTGTGAAGCATTAAAAAAACCTTATGCTCATAGGAACATAAGGATACCATTTTATCTCATATATTCCTCGGCAAGATATTAAGAATGGCGATTGCCCTTCACTTGCTGTCTTCGGCACTAATCTTTTTAACAAAACATATTATAACCATTATAAAAGTTTTGTCAATAGTTTTCATAAAAAATTAAAAAAGTATCTTGAAATAGCATATTTTATATGTTATAATAATAACAGATTTAAGAGGAGTGATTTTTTTCTATGGCAAATTCTAGAAATGTGTCTAAGGTATCAAGAGAAGAATTAGCGCAAGCAAGTGCTAGTCTTTTTGGCGTTCCACAAAAAAAATCAGTTCCTGACAAATCTCAAGACCAACCAAAACAACGCTCATACATTTCAAAACTCACAAACAAAGAA
>JAFQBZ010000075.1 GCA_017399515.1 Clostridia bacterium
ATTTTTGCGTTTTTTTATTTATTAAACTGTCAATTCTTTAATTGGTGATTCAGTTTCTGCAATAACTTCATTTGTTTGTTTTGCAGCAGCCGCCATTTCGAATTCGATTCTAATTTTTCTCTGTTTATACATAACAAGATATTTAAGTGGGTTAGAGAGAATCAAAACAATAAGTAACACTTTAAACACAGTGATGTTTCCAATAAGACCAACAACTGCAAGCACGCCATAAGCAATCATTCGGCTGACATTTTGAAGTGTTTCAATTAAAAATTGATGTTCTGCAATATATTCATATTTGCCGATGTGCTTGATGATTGCATCACGCTCACTGCTTCCAAAATATTCACTGAAATAGGTTGCAACAGTTAAGAAGAAGTTGTAAATAATAAGGGTTACTTTTGTCATTTTTGCAACCAAGATTACGCATGAGATAACCGGCAAGATTCCAACCAAAAGATAGAACCAAAGTTTGTTTGCAGTTTGCTTGTTGTCTAACTTTTTAAAGAGCATTAAAAGCAAAATGGTTAAAATTGAAAATGCTGATGTGAACAAGCCCAAACTTAAGTTGGTTTTAAATGTGTAAATGGTGAGCACAATAACAATGATTTTATAAGTGCTTTTTGCACCAACTAAAAATGCGTTGAAATAAGTATATTTAATTTTGTTTCGAACATCTTTGTTATCTTTCAAAAATTTAAAGAATGGTTTAAGTTCAAACTGTGAATTTTCTGGGCGTTTGGTTTTGATGATGAATGAAAGCCCAAATTGAAGAAGGGAAATGATGATGATGTAAATTGCGATGTTTGAATAAGATGAAACATCGATAAGAAAGCCCAAAAGGGTTGGAACAACAACTTTTGAAATGTTGGTTAAGATTGTGCTTGAAATGTTATATTCTTTAACAGTTTTTCGGCTGGTGAATTCGTTTTTCATAACGAGATAACTTGGATAATAGAATGCGTCAGAAATGCCAACTATAACGCCCGCTAAAATTACCCAACTTGCAAGTTGTTCACCAAAGAACACAAGAAGAACCAAAAGGCATAAATTGACAAATATGCCAACTCTTAAAAAGCCGATTCGATTGCTTCGGTCAACATAGAAGCAAACAATGTAATAAAGTATTGCGTAAACCGTGAATTCAGCAACGAAGAATAATCCAACATTTAAAAGCCCTGTTCCAAGCACATTGTCGGCACTAAATGAAAGTATGTGCGATGTTAAGAATGTGTTTGTGAACAGTTCAAGAATCATTCTAATCAAGTGAACTGATATCAAGGTTTTTTGATTTCTGTTTAATTTTCCCATAAAGTTTCCTAAAAATTATTTTGCGTCATTTGAAGAATTTGCTTGTTCAAGTTGTTTTTGTGCAAGGCGTTCTGCTTGCCTTTGTTCTTTGAGTTCTTTTTCAAATTGTTTTCTAACAACTCTTTGTTTATACATCATATAGAATTTGAAAGGACAAATTGCAATCATAACAAGAAGCACAACTTTAAACACATCAATGCTTTCAAATGTTGCAACAATGATGAATGCAACATAAACCAAAATGCTGACAATATATTTTATTGTGTCGTGAAACAAATTGTGTTCGGCAATAAATTCGTGTTTGTTTAAGTTTTTGATGATTGCATCTCTTTCAGCATCACCGTAATAGTCAGAGAAATAAATTGCGATTGTTAAGAAGCAGTTTAAAATGACAAATGTTGCCTTGTTTGTGTAAAACATAAAGAGTAAGCAGGTGAGAAGTGGAAGGGTTCCAACTGATAAATAAATTAAAAGTTTTTTGGTTTTTGGGTTGTCTTCAAATTTTCTGTAAAGCACCAAAAGTGCAATTGTGATGACAGAGAAAATTGAAGAAAGTAAACCAAGACTTAAGTTTGTTTTGAATGCAAAAATTGTGAGTATGATGATTACAATTTTATAAGTGGTTTTAATGCCTGCCATAAGGGCGTTGTAATAAGTGTATTTAATTTTCTTTCTGTCTTCTGGATTATCTTTTAAATATCTAAAATATTTAATCATTTCAAGTTTTGAGCCTTTTGGCTTGTCATAACGAATGAAGAATGAAATGACAAATTGTGCAACGATGATAACAACAACATAGATTGCAATGGTTGAGTATGATGAAATGTCAATGAGAAGCCCAAGCACAACCGGAACAATAACATTTATTATGTTTGTGATGACTGTTGTTAAAATTGTGAAGTGTTTGAGAGTGTTTCTGTGAACAACTTCGTTTTTCATAACATTGAAACTTGAGTAATAGAATGCGTTTGAAATGCCACAAATTGCACCAGCAAAAACAATCCAATGAGAAATGATTTCGCCCCAAAGCACAATTGCAATAAGGAAGCAAGCATTAACAAAAATTCCAACGCGAAGGAAAGTTACACGATTGCTTTTATCAACAAAATAACTGTTTATTGTGTAAACAATAATATATGCAACATATTGCGAAATAAATAAAATTGCGACATTAAAAAGACCTGTGCCAAAAATATTGTCAGGGTCAAGTGAAATGATGTGAGAAGTTAAGAATGTGCTGGTGAAAAGTTCAAGCACCATTCTTATCATATGCACGATTAAAAGTGAATTTTGATTTCTATCAAGTTTTGTCTTTGCCATAAAACCTTCCTTTGTGTACTTATTTATTATACAACACCTGATTTTTTTAGGCAAACAAACAAACCTTAATGTAACAACTTTTTGCGAAAGTGAATAATATATGTTAGGCGGCTGATTAGTCGTCAAAATACTTAAGGAGAAATTTATGGCAACACAAATTAACAATGTGGCAAGTGCAACCTATGGCTATGGCCGTGACTCACAAGGCAGTGCAGTCAGCAATATTGCTACAACTAATTTGATTGAAGACTATGCAATCTTTGGTTCAAAAAATGTGCTTAAAGAAGAGTTTAGACCAGGTGAAAACATCACTTATCAAATTTATGTTAGAAATGATGGAACCCTTCCACTTTATAATGTGACAGTGAGTGATGACCTTGGTGGCGTGGGAAACCCACTTTCATTTATTTCTGGCAGTGCAAGTTTGAATGTTGAAGGAACAAACACTCCAATTATTCCAACAAGTGTG
>JAFQBZ010000076.1 GCA_017399515.1 Clostridia bacterium
AAAATTGGTGGTGGAAGAAGAAATGTTTATCACAGACAGGTGCGTTCAAACTCAAACAAGAAACTTTATAAGAACTTGATTCATGAAGAACAGTTTAAATATTTTAATCCTGAAGCAGACCATTGGGCTGTTATCTGCCATGAAAACACCCACAGCCTTGGTCCTCAAACACACAGCGGGCTTGGAAAGTTCAGTTTCATTATTGAAGAATATAAGGCCGATATGTGAATGTACTGCTTCCTTCGTGAGTTTGTGAAGGAAGGATATTTCACAGAATTGCAGGCAAAACAAATTATTGTCACAAGCCTTGCTTATGGCTTTTTGAAAGGCAAACCATCGCTTTCACAAGCACACAGAACAAGGTCGGTTATGATTTGCAATCGTATGCTCACTGAAAAGGCGATTCAAGTTCGTGACGGCAAACTTTGGTTTGATTTTGACAAAGTTATTGACACAGCAAAAGAGATGATGAGAGAGGCTATCAGGCTTCAACTTGACGCAAATGTAAAAAGTGCTGAAAACTATATTATGAAGTGGTTTGTTTGGAGTGATGACATTGCGTTTATTGCAGAAGTGATAAAGAAGTTCAGCAAAAAACTTAATGGTTACATCATTCAAGAACTTGCTGATGAAATGCTTTCGCCAGACTTTGAAAAATCACTTGAAGGTTAAAAACAAAAAAAAGAACTCCGGCAGGGGTTCTTTTTATTTGCGGTTTGTGTTTTGGGCTTTATTTTCAAGTCGTGATTTGAAGTCGTTATGTTTGGCTTCAATCAGTCGGTCGAGATTTTTTTCAAGACTTTCAAGGCTTGATGAATAAAGTGCGTCATAAGTTTCTTTCACTGTTCTTTCCATATTTTTAGTGTGAGCGGTGTGGGTGATTTTTATTCATAATAAAAAAGAGGCAATTTGTGTTTTGCCCCTTTTGGTGTTTTTTATGTGTGTTGGAAAATTATGATTGCCCATTATTTCTTTTGTGTTAAACCACAAACATTGTTTTGTTGTGGTCTGTTATAGTTTATGCATGAAAATAAAAAATGTTGACAATTTTCATTAAAACAATTTTTAAGTTTGACAAATAATTTTTATTTAGTGTATGATTAAATCAAGGAGATGAGAAATATGGTAGATAACGCAAAAGAAGTAAGAAAACAAATTTTAGATGTTATTGGCATGCTTGCTGCTGCTGTAACAATTTTAGTTTACTTAGTTTTATGCATCAACGCTACTTGGGAATTCATTCCTGCTGATTCATTTGTTATGAATGTTCTTCGTGTCATTCAAACATATGCTCCACTTATTGTGGTTGGAATCACTGGTCTTGAATTTGTTAGTGGCAAGAGTTTAGTTATGAGAATTATTTTCTATGTTGCTATTGCTCTTGTTGTTGTGTTTATGTTCTTCCCAGGAACATGGAACAATCTTGTTGGTGTTATTGGCTAATAAATGACAAGCAAAAGTCGTGGAATTTCCACGACTTTTTATTTTGCAAAAAAGTTTTATGATTGAATTTTTAAACAAAAGAAAAGACTAGCAATTTGCTAGTCTTTTTGAGTTTAGTTGCTTTTTAAAAGTTGCTTCATATGTGCTTTATATTGTTCAACGCCTGGTTGGTTGAATGGGTTAACACCCAAAAGGTAACCACTTGTACCACACGCAAGTTCGAAGAAGTAAACCATATAGCCATAGGTTTCTTCGCAAATGCTATCAACTTCTAAAATTGCGATTGGAACATTTGCTTCAGTGTGTGCTTTAACAGTTCCTTCAAAGCCTGCACGGTTAACTTCGTTCATAGTTTTTCCGTCTAAAAACTTGATTGGGCTTGAAAGTGGAATGTTTGTGAGAGTGTTATCTTTAAGTGGAGTTTTAACATCAATGAAAGTTTCAGCAATCATTGGTGTGCCTTGTTGAATGAATTGTCCAACAGAGTGCAAGTCAGTTGAATAGGCAAGTGATGAAACAAACAAGCCTTTGCCGTCTTTGCCTTCACTTTCGTTGAAAAGTTGAACGAGCCATGCGCCAAATGATGTGAGATTGGACGCAAAACTTGCAAAGAGTTCAATTTTTTTGCCAAGTTTTTTATTGATTAAATATCTATAAATTGCATATTTATAAGCAGGGTTGAGTTCGATTTGGCTGGTGAGCAAGTCATTATATGCTGAAAGTGCACCTTCCATAATCTTTTTGACATTGATTCCTGCTGCTGCAAAAGGAAGCAAGCCAACAGCAGATAAAACTGAGAATCTTCCACCCATGTTATCAGGAACAGAAAGGGTTTCAATGCCTTCAAGATTTGCACGCTCGCGAAGGTAACCTTTTTCTTTGTCAGTTGTGAAGATGAGTCTCGATTTATAGTCGCCCTTATATTTATTTTTCAAGAAGCGTTCAACAATGTTTAAGGTCGATAAAATTTCAACGGTTGTGCCTGATTTTGAAACAACATTCACATAAACATCTTTGTTTTTTAAATATTCAAGTTTTGCATCAAGGTCGTTGTAGTCAAAGTTTGTTCCTGCAAAAATGATTTCCACTTTTTGCTTTTTAGGTGCAAGCATATCCATGCCGGCTTTTGCTCCAAGATAAGAACCGCCAATGCCAATAACAAGAAGCGCGTCTGCGTTCTTTTCAATTTCTTTGGCAAGTTTCAAAATTTTGTTAAATTCTTTCTTGTCATAAGTTTCTGGCCAATTAGCCCAAGTGGTTCCTGCACTTGTGTCTTCACTGTGAAGTTTGTCGTGAATCTCTTTAATTTTTTTATCGAACTCTTTTGAATCAAAGTCTTTTTCTTTAAGTGTGCTATATCTTAAATCTAATTTCATACCTTTATCTCCTTGATGAAAAATTTTAATCAAATAAACATTTTGAACCGAGTATTCCAGCATTTCCTGACGCTTTTGCGTTTAATATTTCAGGATATGGTCGTTCATTTCTGGTGTATATGTGACTGTAAACATATTCTTTTAGTGGGGTGGTAAGGTTGTCTTTTTGTGCAGAAACTGCACCGCCAATAATAACTGCTTCTGGTGATAAAATATTAATTAGGTTTGCAACACCTGTCCCTAAATATTTTATGTAGTTTTTAAAAACTGTGGCAGCAGTTTTGTCAATATCTTTAAATTCAAAAATGGTTTTTCCGTTAACAGTTTCAAGATTGTATTTTTCCCACATTTTTGAATCTTTGTTCTTTTCCATTGCTTCACGAGTTTGGCGCTCAAGTGCGATTGTGCTTGCAACGCTTTCAAAACAACCATATTCACCGCAACCGCATCTTATGTTTCTGTCAGTGATTTTCATGTGTCCCATTTCAGATGAAAAACAACGAGTGAGCCTGAGTGGTTTATTGTTTATGAAAATTTCACCGCCGATTCCGGTTCCAAGAGTGAGCATGAGATAGTTGTTGAAATCTTTTCCAGCGCCAAAAGCGTTTTCTGCAAGCCCTGCAACGCAGGCGTCATTTGCAATTTTAACAGGAATGGTTAAAATCTTTTCAAGTTCGGCTTTTAGTGGGTATTGGTTAAGATTTAAGTTTGCTGACCTGCAAACCACACCGGCTTCCGAAATGATTCCTGGAACGCCAATGCCAATGCCTTTTGCTTTTGAAACAGGAAGATTAGATGTTTCTTCAAGGTTTGAAACAAGTGACATAATGTTTTCAGCAAGAGTGATTGAGCCGTCAAAGGTTCTGGTTTTTACCCAACTTGAAAACAAAATGATGCCATCGGTGTCAACAATTCCACCTTTAATGGTTGTTCCACCAACATCAATGCAGTAATAATAATTATTCATATCATTTTTCCTCAAGTTAATGATAACACAATTTAAAAATAAAACAAAATTTTTTTGAATGGGTAAATATGCAAAAAAGAAATATGGCGTATAAAAAAAGTTGATAAAGAAAAAGCCAGACAAAGTTTTGTCTGGCTTTTATTAATGTTTAACTGAAAGAACATGGTCGATAAACTTTTTAGGTGCATAAGCAAGGGTGTCGCTGATGTATCCACAATAAATGTCAAGTTTTGGTGGGGTGAACGAAATGTTGAGTTTTTTAAGTGTTCCGTTTTCAAGGTCACCTTTAACATATTCTTCTTGAATGTAGCCAACGCCGTTGCCGTCTTTAACAAGTTTAACAAGGGTTTCAGTTGTCCACGATTCAATTACAGGATTGATTTTGATTTCACTCATTGCGTTCTTCAAAAGTTTGATTTCTTCAGAAGTTTGTGAGCAAATGATGAGTGGAAGTGTGTTTAATGCTTCAATGCCAACAGGCTTGTTTGTGTAATATTTATCAGTGGTCACAAAGCAGTGTGCAAATGAAGTTAAATATTTCACTTCGGTTTTTGACTTGTCGGTTGGAATAGGTTGACAGTCAATCACAAAGTCAATATTTTGGGTTTGAAGCATTGCAATAAGGTCTGGCATTGACTTTGAAACAATTTCAATTTTAATGTTTGGATATTGCTTTCTAAAATCGGTTATAATGTTTGAGAGATAAAGCACAGCAAGATATGATGGCGAGCCAATTTTAACAACGCCGGTTTTAAGACCTGCCATGTCTGAAATTGTGAGTTCACCCTTCCAGATTGAGTTGAAAGCACTTGAGATATATTTATACAAAATATCGGCTTCACTTGTTGAACTCATTCCGTTTGCCTTTTTATAGAAAAGTTGAATTCCAAGTTGTTTTTCAAGTTCTTTAATGTTATGGCTGACTGCTGGTTGCGAAATGTAAAGAAGGTCGGCAGCCCTTGAAATATTCTTTGTTTCATATACAACCAAAAAACTTTTATATAGGTTGTAGTTTATATTGGAAAATTGCATTATTGTATCTCCATAAAATTTCGTAAACAGTCATATTATAAATGAAAATAAACACATTGTCAATAGCCATAAATAAAATTTATTTTATATTTTATGGAAAATTTTACAATTTTTTTGATTTGTGAATGCTGAAAATTTCAGGGTTTAGGCATTGTTTTTAAGAATATATTGAAAAAAGAAGCATAAAGTGATATAATGTATGTACGATTTAAGGAGGGGTAAAAATGGTTATCGGTAAAGTTTTTAAAGATAATGCTGTTCCAATCTGTTTTGCAGCAAACAATGGCTTTTTGCCATTCACCGGCGTTATGGTTCAATCAATCATTGACCACGCAAACAAAAATGATAATTATGACATTGTTGTGCTTTGCAGCAACGCTGACCCAAAACTTAGAAATAAAATGATTTCGCTTGCTGACGGAAAAGAAAATGTTTCAATCCGTCTTTTTGACCTTGAACAATATATCAAGATGCCAGAGAATTTGTTTACTGAAAACATTTACACTCAAACATCATACTCGCCTGAAATTTATTACAGGCTTTTAATTCCAACACTTATGCCTGATTATGAAAAGGTGTTATATTTTGACGGCGACATGCTTGCACTCACCGATGTTGCTGAACTTTATCACACAACAGAACTTGGTGACAACTTGATTGCTTCTTCAAGAGATTATGCTGGGCTTTGCCATTGTTATAAAGATAATGATGACAGAAGATGGTATCGTGAAGAAGTTTTAGGGCTTAAAAATGTTGATGATTACATTTTGTCAGGAATGCTTGTGATTAATGTTCCTGAGTTTAACAGAACATATACCCCTGATACACTTATGGATATTGCAGGGTATATGGATTGGCGTCAACATGACCAAGATATTTTGAATGTGATTTGTGAAGGCAGAATTTTGCTCGTTGACGGCGCTTGGGATCATCTTCAAGATTTTGGTTGGACAAACTATCTTCCAGCGTGGCTTAAACAGGAATATGACGAAACAACAAAAAATATTAAGATTTCACACTTTGCAGGGCAAAGAAAACCTTGGGTGAACAACTCAAACAATAGTGACAAGTTTTGGGACACCTGTGTGAGAACACCATTTTTTGATGATGTGGTTGCAAGACTTTCACCAGACTTTGATTTAGAGCACTCAAGACTTAACGAAATTTTAAAACA
>JAFQBZ010000077.1 GCA_017399515.1 Clostridia bacterium
ATCATAATAATTTACAGTTGCATTGTTAGGTTGAGCATTAAATCCGTTTGCACCTTCAAAATCAGTTACATTAACTGAAATATTATATTGAAGTTTTTTGTAAGTTAAAGTAATTGCTTTATTTTCAATGTTTCCTACTGTTGACATCAAGAAATACATCACATAATTGTCTTTATAATTACCAGACGAATCAACTCTAATTGTAAAATAAAGAATGTAAGTTCTTGTTCCAACAAGAATTTTATACGCATATTTTGTTTCGTATTTTTCACCTAAATATGTAATATACTCATTAGCAACAGATTCAATTGCTTCTAAGTCTGAATTTAGTGTTTCAAACTTATCATATTTACCATCTGTATGGTAATGTTTAAGAAGGTCACCAGCATGCAATGTATATTCAGCAGAACCAAATTTAATTGCAGATAAATAATAATCAAGTTCATATCTAATCTTCAAATCATCGCTATATGCAGCAGCATTTGGCTTTGTTGAAAATTTAATTTTTGTTTGTTGAGGAGCAATTGCTAAAAACTGAGTGTTGTTATAGTTAACATTATGGTAACTATTTGTAGTCACATTGAGTTTATAAGCACCTAAATAATAAACATTTTTTGAACTAGATGAACAATCAAAATATATATATTTTGCATTAGATAAAGTAACATTTCCAGTGCATTTTACAGCATAATATGAAATATAATGTTGAGTTGCACCACCTGTAAGTTTCTCATAAAAGAATACCTGTTTAGAATCATCATTGCTATATCTTAAATACCTATCACTTTTGAGTTCATAATAACCTTTTAAATCATCAACCGAATCTTCAGTTGTCATAAACCCATTATTAGCAGAGTTTCTAAGAGTATATTTAGTTCCATTAATCCAAACATAATAAACAGAACCCACTGCTCCATTTGATTGGTAAACTAAATTAGCAGTTTTTATAGGAATAATGTGTGACATTGTTAAATAATTTGGTGTTGTGAGCAATGCATTTCCTTCACCATCATTATTTGACACAAATGACTCATTTGCAGCATCGTTAACATCAGTTGAACCATAATCCCAGTTTGTCACAACATCATCAGCAGACTTATAATTTGATTTTACAAATGATTTAATTGTGAAACCATATTGTCCTCTTCCAGTGACAGAATCATTATTAATTTTATAATCAAAACAGCCACGAGAAGATGAATCATTCTGATCTTTTTCATTGCCAGCATAACCAACATTTTTAACTCTTAAATATAAAACTGTTGCATTAGAACCAGTATCAATTTTAAAACCATTAATACCCACTTGACTTGAATCAACAAAACTATAATCTTTATAAGTTCCTGATGAGTATGTATGCATAGCAACCGTTCCATTTATATTATCATAAAGCCCTTGCGTATTCCCTGACATATAAATTCCATTTGCCGGTCTCGCTAACTGATTATTATTTTTTTGAACCCACAAATTCCAAGCATTATTATAAGTCAAAATGACATTTGCATATTTATAATCACTGCCTGTATAATAACCAACATTTAAAATTTCAATTCTATCGAAGATGTAAAAATCACCATCGGTTCCATTATTAATTGTTATTTCAAACAAAATCTCATTTGATGCTTCAAAAACAGTTTTACTTGCAGTTGACATTGTTTTTGTTTCGTCACTGCCTGTTATTTGATATTTATAACTGATACTTTTATCTTTATGTGGTGAAACAATATCTTCATCAGCACTTTTATTTTCTAGAGAACCAAATCCAAAATTCACATCATTTGCAACCTTAACTTCATAAGGTTTTGGCTCAAATATTGCATAAA
>JAFQBZ010000078.1 GCA_017399515.1 Clostridia bacterium
AGGGGGAAATTATGCTAAAGAGAACAATAACAGGTGGCGTCATTTTTTTAATAACTTTATTATTTGTGGTTTTAAAGCAATTTAGTCCACTATTTTTTGATGCGTACTTATTGATTATTATGTATGGTGCAATTTATGAAATGTATAAAGTTCACCAAATGGCAGGAAAACAAGCAGATTTCATTTCGATTTGCTTTGTGCCTTTGGTTGCGTGCATAATCTTTAATTTAGAAAAAGATTATACTAAAAACATTTTCTATGTTGTGCTTATGGCACTTGTTGTTATGTGTGTTGTGCTTATTGAAGATATTGTTGAATTTAGAGATAACAGAAGATATGGAACAACAGAAAAAAATATTAGTGTTTTAAATCAAAAATTATTTTTGAAAACAAGAACCACAATGGCGGTTTTTGCTTATCCAATTTTGCCACTTTTAATTTTAATGGTTCTTAACCATATTGTTTATGATTTGGCTTATATTGGAATTATTGCAACATTTGCAATTTCAATGCTCACTGACACTTGTGCTTATTTTGTTGGAAGATTTCTTGGAAAAACAAAGTTTATTCCTGAAGTTTCACCAAACAAAACAGTTGCAGGTGTTGTTGGTGGTTTTGCTGGTGGCTTGATTGGTGCACTTTCATGCTTCTTCTTATTTTATTACACAGATATGTTCGCTCTTGCGTCATTTGGTTCAAGAGGGCTTTTAATCACTGTGTTTATCTTGATTGGTATGTTTGGTTCACTTATCAATCAACTTGGTGACTTGATTGCTTCAGCATATAAAAGAAAACAAAATATCAAAGACTTCTCAAATGTGTTCCCAGGACACGGTGGTTTTATGGATCGTGTTGACGGTTTGATGTTTACAGGTTCATTCGTTTTTGTTGTGTTTATGATATTTTTAGTATAATTTGATTAATTTTACATAAAATTTAATGAGGAGATAAAATGTCTTTTTTGTATATACTTTTGGCTCTAGTTGTTTTGCTTGTGATGATAACTGTTCATGAATTTGGACATTACTGCGCAGGTAAGGTTTTAGGGTTTAAAATAAACGAATTTGCCATTGGTTTTGGTCCAGCACTTTATAAGCGTAAGAAAAAAGATGGTGAACAATTTTCGGTTCGTGCGCTTCCTCTTGGTGGTTTTTGTGCATTTGAAGGTGAAGATGAAGATGGCAAAAATAATCCAGAAGCATTTAACAATAAACCTGCTTGGAAAAGGGTTATTGTTTTAGTTTCAGGTGTAACATTTAACTTTTTATTTGGTATTTTAACAGCCGCAATTTATTTGCTTGTAACAGGTTTTTCTGTTCCTAAAATTTCAACAACACTAAATTCTGCTGAAGTTACAGGTTCTGGGCTTCAAAGAAATGATATTGTTTTAAAGGTTGATGGAAAGAGAATTGAAGCATACCGCTCATTTAATCAAATGCTTGCAGATTATGAAGCGGGTGAAACATTCACATTAACAGTTGAGCGTGATGGCAAAATTATTGATGTTGTTTCTTCAAAACAAAAATATAACGCCTTTTATTTTGTTGCAGATTCAAGCAAGTTTGAAGGTAAATTGTTTGATGAAAATGGCGAAGCAATCAGCATAGATGCTTTTTCAGATGCATTAGTTCAAATTGCAACAACTGATGAAACAGAAGAAAATGCAGGCAAAGGTTCTGCAATTTCTGCGTATATCACAAGCATATATAAAAACAATGAAAAAACTGAGATGTATTCAACTGAAGACATTGAAGAATATTTAAGTGAAGGCACAATTGCTTACGCTTCAAGTGGTGTTAGTCTTGGCGTTATCATTTCAAATGTTGAACAGAAATATACTTTCTTTGAAAGCGTTGGAAAGGCTTGGCCATTCTGTTTCTATTTAATAGGGCTTATTTTTGAATCATTTATTGGTTTGTTCTCAGGGGCAGTTGCTGTTTCTGAAGCAGGTGGAACAATTACCGCAATTTCACAAATTGCAGAAATTAGCCAGTATGGTTTGTCATACTTTTTGTTGCTTCTTCCACTTCTTGCAATGAATCTTGCGGTGTTTAACATTCTGCCAATTCCTGCACTTGATGGTGCAAGAGTGGTGTTTGTGCTTATTGAAATGATAATAAGACGACCAATCAACCGCAAAGTTGAAGGTTGGATTCACACAATTGGCTTGTTTGTTTTGCTGGGGCTTGTAATCTTTTTAGATATAAATCACTTTGTTTCAGCATTTCGAATGTTGCATTATTTAAGACTTTAGTGTATAATTGGTTTATGGAAATTGAACCTTTTATTGTTAGTCTTAATGAAAAAACAAATAATGAATATAAATTTTCATTAAAATCTGCAGTACTTGATAGTAGTGCAGATTTTTGCGTGATTGAAATTTTATATAAAGATGGCATTATGCTTGAAAAAGATAAAAAAGATGCCATTGTTGAAATTGCGACTGAAATTTTGCCAAAGTCTTATAAATATGATTTTGTTTTTGTTAAAAATTTCATTAGTGAAGAGAGAATATTTGAAGATGTTGAAACTTATTTAAACAAAAACTTTCCATCAATAAACTTTGTGCTTGAAAAAGTTAAAAGAACAGAGAATAAGTTTGATATTAAACTTAAAGTTGATAAT
Source organism: Clostridia bacterium (assembly GCA_017399515.1). Classification (GTDB taxonomy): domain Bacteria; phylum Bacillota; class Clostridia; order Christensenellales; family UBA1242; genus RGIG1681. The sequence goes on from JAFQBZ010000078.1 coordinate 2,626, forward strand.
CTTTCACTTGAGCATGCAAACCAAAAAAACTTAAGTTTAACCATTCAAAATTACTTAAAAAGTTTATATGAAGAATATGAATATGCATGCAAATTTGAAGGTGACGAGGTTTACTCTGAAAATTCCTTAGAGTTATTAAAACAAAACTATAAAGAAGAAAGTGTTGACCTTTATGAGTTTAGAAAAATTGAAGTTTCAGAGAGAATTGCACTTGTTGGTGAAGATATTGTTGAAAGTGCATCTTATATCAAAGATTTCAACACTCCAACAGAAGAGATTGTTTTTTGCGGAAGAATTAAAGACATTAAACCTATTGTTATAAAAAGAAAACCAAAACAAGTGGTTGCAGACACTCAAGAAGGTAGTGAAGAAGCGTCTGGTGAAACTATAGAAGAAAGTAATGAAAATATAACAAATAAAATTGAAGAGTCTGCTGAAATTTTAGAAGAAATTAACGAAAAAACTGAAGAAAAAGAACAAATCGGTTATCAAAGAAAACTTTATAAATTTACACTTGAAGATTTCACAGGTGGAATTGGTTGTGTGTTCTTTTCAAACAAAGAAAATCAAGCAAAACTTGAAAAACTTGAACCTGGCTCTGAAATCATTGTTAAAGGTGCACTTGAAGAAGACAAATATGCTGGTGGTGTTTCAATGAAAGTTAAGCAAATTGCATATTGCAAACTTCCAGAAACATTTGAAGAATATATTGTTTACAAACAGGAAAAACCATTTTATGAATTTGTTGAGCCTGAAAAAGTTGTTATGTATGAACAGAATGATTTAACAAGTTTCATGGAAGAAGAAAAAGTTCCAACTCATCTTCAAAACAAGACTTATGTTTGTTATGATTTTGAAACTACAGGACTTCACTTTGAGCAGGGTGATAAAATTATTGAAATTGGTGCTGTTAAAATTGAAAATGGCAGAATCACTGAAAAGTTTATGACTTATGTTGACCCTGAAAAACCAATTCCAGCAGAGTCTTCAGCCATTAGTGGAATTGTTGATGATGATGTTAAGGGGGCTCCAATTGACAACGAGGCTCTTCAAGATTTTTATAAGTTCACTCGTGGTGCAATTTTAACCGGTTATAACATTTTAAACTTTGACAATGTGTTCTTGCGTGGGCAAGGAAAGGCTTGCAGATTTAATTTTGATAACGACTGCGAAGATGTTTTCCATTATGCGCAAAAATATGTTCGTGGCACAAAAAACTATAAACTTGGAACAATTGCTGCAAAACTTGGTGTTACTCTTGACAATGCGCACAGGGCAGTTTATGACGCAATGGCAACAGCAGAAGTGTTTATAAAAATCTGCAAACTTATGGAAAATGCTTAAAAATCGGCAAAATCATTAAGTTTTACGCAAAAAATATGCATTAGGGGCTTGCAATTATAATAAATTAGTTATATAATAAATGTATAAGATATACTTGATTTTTGGGAGTGG
>JAFQBZ010000079.1 GCA_017399515.1 Clostridia bacterium
CACAGAGAGCAAGTGCTTATTATAGTTATTATGATAGGCATGCTGATGCGTTTAACCCTAGTGGTTCAGTTGATGGCGTTAATGCTTATAAGAAAATTTTAGCATATAGACCAGAATATTATGTTATGGCCGATGTTATTGATTTCTGTATTAACACAGGAAATAAGGCATATTTCAAAACTGTTCAAGAAATGCTTGATAGTGTTGCTGAAGTTGAAGATGATGATTTGTTTAACAGTGTTGTTCGAATGTTTGATATCAAATTCTTAGATAGTGATTTGAAGCAGTATGTAACAAGACCGGTAACAAATGCAAACACTGAAGTTTATAGTTCATTCGACACACTTAGAGAAGTTTTCAAAAAAGAAAGTTGGCGTGTTATAAGGTTTGAAAGCACATATTATGATGCAGATGACAGTTCAAATCCAACCAGAAAAATGGATATTCAATATAACCATGTTCGTGGTGCGACTGATGAACTTGCCGGTGCAAAATATATAATGTGTATTGAAAAAAGTATTAAAGTTTGGACAGGCGAAGGAGATGTAAAACATAATTATTATTATCCTTTAACCATTGGTTATGCCTCTGGTGAAGAATCAGGTTTTGCATCTGACTTTATTCAAATGAACCAAATTATTGCTGCAAAGGGAATATTTAGTCAATCTACTTATCCAACTGCAATTAGACAAACCGAAGATGGTGCAGAAGTTCAATTTTATAGACATAATTTGATTACTGTTACCGTTGGTGACCCAGAAGCCGTGGGCACAGGTGGAATGAAAGCCGAAGAGAAAAAGAGTGGTTTTGCAAAGTTTTTTCAAAAACTCGCTGCACTCTTAAACCCTAAAATCGACGCAAGCATTGACACAGAACAAGTTGTAACTGCTTATTCTTATGAAGAAGTTATTGTTAACAATCTTGCATCTGGAACACTTAGTTTAAGTTATATGTTTGAAGATAGTTTCACAAGTTTCCTTGGTGGTATTGTTAACGGCGCAAGTAATGCGATTCGTTCTGGTACCGGTGCTGATGGAACTGAACAACTTGGTTTGTTTGGTTTGAAACTTGAGCATGTGTTTGTTCCAAGAAAAATTAATATGATTGTTCTTGTAATGGGCTCGCTTTTGTTGCTTAAGATAGTGTTTACTTCAATATTCGTTCTTATTAACCGTGGTTATGAATTATTCTTAACGATAATCATTTATCCAACGGCGTGTGCAACAATACCTATAGATGAGGGTGGATATCAGCAGTGGACGCGAACGTATGTAGGGCGACTGTTCTCAACTTATGGTTTGATTCTTGGTTTGAACTTCGTTTTAATGTTGTTCCCAATAATTTCAAACCTTGAAGTGTTCACAGCAGGTGAAATTGCACTCTCGAAACCACTTATGCGATTTAGAAATCTGTTCTCGCTGGGTGGAATCATTCCAATAAGTTTAGAATTTTTGGCAAGTTTCTTAAATTTAATTTGTGTAATTTTATTTGAACTTGTTGCATTTACATTGCTTGAAACACTTCCTGAAACAATTTCACAAATTGTTGGTGCTGCTAATGTTAAGGGTATCAACCCAATTGAAACATTTGCAAAAGCATTTAGAGTTGTAATGAGTGTTATCACAACTGTTGCTTCTGAAGGTAGTGGTTTCTTCAAGAGTTTGTGGGATATGTTCCTCGCAATAAGCCCTAATAAAAAGGCAAGAGATCAAGCAAGAGCGCGTATTAAACAGAAAACAAAAGATAAAATGGATCAAATGAAAAAGAAAGCCAAAAGTTTTGTTCCTGGAAGTGCACTTGTTGATGCTGCAAAAGACAAAAAGAATCTTAATGAAAAGAAAAATGCTCAAAAAGATGCAATGGCAAACTTGAAAGAGTCTATGAATGGTGGCAAAAAAGTTAAAGACGAAAAAACCGGACAAGAAAGAGATATGACACCAGAAGAAAGAGCAAAGGATGTTGAAGAATCATTCAATAAAATGCTCGAGGCTCAATCTTCATATTCAGCCGCTCTTAAAGACCCTAGAGGAAACAGAGAGGCAGAAGACGAAAAGAAGAGAGAAGAAAAAGAGGCTGGTCTTGACGAATCTTCAAGAGATGATGAAGATATGGAACATGATGATGAAGGTAATGAAACCGGAGAAGCAGCAGATGTTTCACATAAATCAAAGCGTCAACTTAAAAAAGCAAAGAAGCGTCAAAAAGCAATTGTTAAAAACTTAGAAAGAAAAGAAAGACTTGGAACAATTACTGATGCTGAAAGAGATTCTTTAGCCCGTCAGCAAAAGAAACTTGCAAAAACTGAAGAAGCACTTGGTGGAAAGAAAGATTATGCAAAAGCCAAGAAAGAAATGGAGCGTCTTCAAAAGAAACAAGGCAGCGGTGGGCTTACTGCTGGTGAGCAAAATGAACTTAATATGTATGCTGCAAAAGTTCAAGAATATGAAAATGCTCACTCAAAAGAAAAAGATAAAGAGGTTGCAAAACAAAGAAGACAAGATTCGAAAGGCAGAAGACAAGACAAGGCTGCTGCTGAAAAAGAAGCAGAAAAGCAAAAGAAAATTAGGCAAAAGTTCACTTCTGGTTCTAAATTTGCTCAAAGAAGATATATGAAGAGCAATGAAAGAACACAAGCAAGAATGGCTAAAAAGTTGGGCAAAAAAGGCATTAGACCTGAAGATGTTGTTGATCCTTCACAATTAACCGGAAAACAAAGACGACAACTTGAAAAATATCAACAGTCAGGTGCAAGGCTTGATAGCGCTAAAAAGGTTATGGCCGATTATGCTGACACAAAGGTTACTTATGATGCACAAAGACAAGCGCATTATGATATGTATAGAAACAGAAATAAAGCGGGCAGAAAGAGTGGTAGCAAACTTTTAGCAAAAACTAGAGGTGGTGAGCAAGAGCGTGAAACCCAATTGCAACTTATCAACGCTCAACTTGATGCAATCAAGCAACAAGGTGTTGATGGTTCTAACCTTAAAAAGTATCAAGAACTTCAACAAAGAAAGGCGAAACTTGAAGGTGAACAAAGATTCCAAGAAAGATGGGGTGCTCAAACAACCAAGTCAAAAGAACAACTTAAAGCCGAATCGAAGACTTATAGACAAAGAGAAAAACAAAAGGCTTATGAGTTTGACACAAAAACATACGAAAAGGCTGAAGCAGATATTGAAAAAGAAGCATTAAAAGAATTTAAGGCTAAATATAAGAGAGATCCAAAAGATGAAGCCGAAAAGAAGAAGATTATAAAAGATTATAAAGAAAGACAAAAAAACGGTGGAACAACGGATAAGAAATAATTCAATTTCTGGCAAATTTTTCGATTTAAAAAAAGACAAGGTATTATTATATCTTGTCTTTTTTTTATTGCTATGCTAAAATTATGGTATGATGGTGATTATAGGTTTTGCCCTTGCACTTGTTGCTGTTGGGGTTGACCAATTAACAAAATTTTTAATTTATGGAACAGCCACAAAAGTTGTTTTTGGCGATTTATTGTGGTTTAAAAGCACCTTAAACACGGGTGTTGCTTTTTCTATGTTTGAAGGCAACAGTGTTGTTTTTATTGTGATAACATCGCTCGCTGCAATTGCTTTGGCGTATTTAATTTTAAGCAAAAAATTCTTTAATAAAATGTGGTATAAAGTTTGTTTGGGGCTTATTTTGGGTGGCACAATCGGCAATTTAATCGACAGAATATTCTTCAAGGGTGTTCGTGATTTTATTTACTTAAAATTCCTAAATTTTGCCATTTTTAACATTGCTGATGCCGTTATTGTGGTTGCAGTTGCAGTTTTTTGCGTTTTTATGATTATTGATACATTTAAAAAAGAAGATAAAAAAGAAGAAAAAACAAACGATTTAAAGGAAGAAGAATGATTGAATTAAACACAGAGTTGGTTGTGGAAGATTTAGAAGAAAAAACAAGACTTGATGTTTTTCTTTCTGAAGAAGTTGATTGGAGCAGGTCACAAATTAAACTTCAAATTGATGGTGGAAGAGCACTTGTTAATGGTGAAAAAAGAAAGGCAGGTTTCTTGGTTAAAAATGGCGATGTGATAACACTTTCATTTTCTAAAGAGATTCTTGAAATTAATGCTGAAGCCGAAAATATTCCACTTGATATTGTTTATGAAGATGATGATTTTGCAATTATCAATAAACCACAAGGAATGGTTGTGCATCCAGCACCAGGGGCTTATAATCACACACTTGTTAACGCGATTTTATATCACTTTGAAAATTTAAGCCAAGGTTCAAATAAAATTAGACCAGGCATTGTTCATAGAATTGATAAAGACACTTCAGGGCTTTTGGTTGTTGCCAAAAACGACAAAGCACACGAAAGTTTGGCTGGACAAATTGCAGAGCACAGTTGCTTTAGGCATTATTTAGCACTTTTAGAAGGCAATCTTAAAACGGATGAAGGAAGAATTGAAACTTTTATAGGAAGAAACCCTCAAGACAGAAAAATGATGGCTGTTGTTGAAGATGGAAAAAAGGCAATAACAAACTTCAAAGTGCTTGAAAGATTTGGTGATTACTGTTTGGTTGAATTTATTTTAGAAACCGGCAGAACACACCAAATTAGGGTTCATTCCAAACATTTAGGGCATCCAATTGTTGGTGATAAAACTTACGGAATAAAAAATCAAAAGTTTAACTTAAATGGGCAACTTCTTCACGCTTACAAACTAGAACTTACTCATCCAACATCTGGAAAAAGATTGATTTTCGAATGTGATATTCCTGAATATTTCACAAAGATTTTAAATAAACTTAAAAATCGATAAAATTATCATTGACTTGAATTTTTTATAAATTATATAATAAAGTTGCAAATAAGGAGGTTTTTATTATGGCAACAAAAACAAGTGAAAAAAGCACACAAAAAACAACAACATCACACACATCGTCTTCAAAAAGAGGATTTTCATTTGGCTATATTTTAAATATTTTATCATATGCAGCAGTTTGTATTGGTGGCTTAGCATTATTTATTGCTATGATTTTGGCTAAATTTGGGCTTTCATCATCAATAACAGGTGCAATGCAAACAATTGCAAATGCGATTGGCTGGGCAGTTCTTTGCTTGCTCTCAGCAGTTTACATTTCTCACAGAAGAAAAATTTGGATGTGGGTTGTTTGGGCTGTTGCAGTGGTTATGATTATTACAGGTATAATTTTATAATAGGTGCTATTTATGAATAAGAAAGATATTTTAAAAACATTAGACATTTCAAGTTTTGTTTCGGCAATAATTGCAACTGTTTTGGTTTTAATTTTTCAGTTTACCGGAAGCGTTGCAGTTATGAAATATGCAATCATTATGTACACCGTATGTTTCTTAATTTTGACAATTGTTTTATCAATCAAAGTTTATATGACATTTTCAAAAAAACATCAGGTGGAAATGGTTGAAGAGGAAACTGCCGAAGGGGAAAAAACTGATGAGAATGACACAAAGAAAAAAACACTTTCAATTGTTTATTTAGTGCTTTCAGCATTAGCCTTTATTTTTACATTTGTGATGTTAATTTTATATTAAGAATTAAAAACTGCGTTAAGTCGCAGTTTTTTTATGTGCTAAAGGGGTTAAATGATATATAAATCTTGACAAAATGAGAGATATTCATTAAAATAAGAATGTTAGTTAATTATTAAGGAGAATTATAATGACATACAAAATTGGTGAAAAGAAAGACGGAAAACTTACCGTTGAATTCAAATTAAACGCTGGTGAATGGGAAGCAGAAATTGAAAAGGCTTACCAAAAAAACAAAGGAAAATATAAACTTGATGGCTTTAGACAAGGCAAAATTCCTAGAAAAGTTTTAGAAAAAACTTATGGTGAATTTTTATTCTATGAAGATGCTTTAAACGCTGTTTGTGATGATTCATTCTTTGAATTTTTAGAAAAAGAAACAGATGTTCAAGCAGTTGATTATCCTGAAATTTCAGTTAAATCAGTTTCTAAAGATGGTGTTGAATGGGTTGCAACAGTAACTCTTCTTCCAGAAGTTACACTTGGAAGCCTTGAAGGTCTTAATGTTAAAAAATCAAAAGTTTCAGTTTCTGAAAAAGAAGTTGATGAAAAAATTGTTGAATTGCAAAACAAACAAGCAAGATATGTTGATGTTACAGACAAGCCTGCAAAAATGGGTGACCTTGTAAACATTGATTTTGCTGGTTCAATGAATGGTGTTGCTTTTGAAGGTGGCACTGCTAAAGATTTCGAACTTGAACTTGGAAGCCATTCATTTATTGCTGGTTTCGAAGAACAAGTTGTTGGCATGAGCATTGATGAACAAAAAGATATCAATGTAACATTCCCAGATGCATACCACGCAAAAGAACTTGCTGGAAAGCCTGCAGTTTTTGCTGTTAAAGTTCTTGCTATTCGTGAAAAACAAATCCCAGAAATTGATGATAAGTTTGCTGCAGAAGTTAGCGAATTTAACACACTTGCTGAACTTAAGAAAGATACAAAAGAAAAAATTAAAGCAGAAAAAGAAGCAAATGCAGAAAAAGAACTTGATAACGCACTTGTTGATGCATTTGTTAAAAATGCAACTGTTGAAATTCCAAAGTGTATGGTTACAAACCAAATTGCTCGTGGAATTGAAGAAACAAAGAGAGCACTTGCCGCACAAGGTATGAGTTATGAAATGTATCTTGCTTATATGAACACAACAGATGAAGAGTTCAGAAAATCAAGAGAAGCAGACACTGAAAAACAAATCAGAACAAGCCTTGTTTTAGGTGAACTTGTTAAAGCAGAAAACCTTAAAGCAGAAGAATCAGAAGTTGATGCAAAACTTGCTGAACTTGCTGAAAAGATGAAAAAGACTGCTGAAGAACTTAAAAAGACAATGACTCCAAATCAAAGAGATGTTATTGAAAACAACATTGTTTCAGACAAAGTTATTAAACTTTTAAAAACAAAGAACAATATTGACTAATTAGAAAATTTGAAGTGCAATAATAATCGCAGGGTTTCACAAATATAATTAATTGTGAGATTTGGTTTATAATTGCACTTTTAATTGACTAAAAAAATATTTATTGTTAAAACTTAAATTTATAAACATTTAGGAGCGTATATGAACGAAAAAGATATGCTTATTCCTATGGTTGTTGAACAAACCAACCGTGGAGAAAGGTCTTACGACATTTATTCAAGACTTTTAGAAGATAGAATCATTTTTTTAACAGGTGAAATTAATGACCAATCTGCAAACCTTGTGATTGCACAACTTGTGTATTTAGAAGGTAAAGATTCAGATAAAGATATCACACTTTATATTAATAGCCCAGGTGGAAGCGTGGTTGCTGGTATGGCAATTTATGACACAATGAACTATATTAGATGTGATGTTAGAACTGTTTGCATCGGTATGGCTGCATCAATGGCGGCAATACTTCTTTCTAGTGGTGCAAAAGGAAAGAGATTTGCTCTTTCAAATTCAGAAGTGATGATTCACCAGCCACTTGGAGGTTTCCAAGGTCAAGCAAGTGATATCAAAATTCATGCTGCACATATGGAAAAAACAAAAAAGACAATAAACAGAATCTTGTCAGAAAACACAGGTATGCCTATTGAAACCATTGAAAAAGACACTGACAGAGATAACTTTATGTCTGCTGAAGAAGCCAAAAAATATGGTCTTATCGACGAGATTTACGCAAAAAGATAATGTTTGTCAAGATATACAAAAGACGATTTGTTTTTTTGCATATCTTGATTTTATTTTAAGGAGAATTTATGGACGACAATCAAACACCAAACACCAATAATGAACAGCCAAAAAGAAATGGAAATTGTTCTTTTTGTGGAAGACCTCGTGGTGCGTTTAAAGAAATTGTTGAAAACCCAAACGGAAGTGTTGGAATTTGCAACGACTGCATTAGAATTTGCAGAGAAATTTTAGATGCTGAAGAAAGAAAGAGAACAAAAGAAAAGGTTTTTGACCTTTTGCCACCAGAAAAAATCAAGAAAGAACTTGATGAATATATCATTGGTCAAGACAAGGCAAAAGAAGTGCTTTCTGTTGCAGTTTATAACCACTATAAAAGAATTAATTATTTCATTTCAAAACGCCAAAAGAATGAAGAACTTGCAAAACAAGGTGAAGCAAAAACTAAAGTTTTTGAAGATGTTGAACTTGAAAAGAGCAATGTTTTAATGCTTGGACCAACCGGTTCAGGAAAAACATTAATTGCAAAAACACTTGCAAAAATTCTTGATGTTCCATTCGCATCTGCTGATGCAACAACCCTTACCGAGGCTGGTTATGTTGGTGATGATGTTGAAAACATTTTATTAAAACTTATTCAAAACGCAAGTTTTGATATCAAAAAAGCCGAAAAGGGAATCATCTATATTGATGAAATTGACAAGATTGCAAGAAAGTCGGAAAATATGTCAATCACCAGAGATGTTTCTGGTGAAGGTGTTCAACAATCACTTTTAAAGATTTTAGAGGGAACCGTTGCAAATGTTCCACCACAAGGTGGAAGGAAGCATCCAAACCAAGAATGTTTGCAAATTGACACCACTAACATTTTGTTTATTTTGGGTGGTGCATTTGTTGGGCTTACAGATATCATTAAAAAGAGAACTGAAAATGCTAGTCTTGGTTTTGGTGGAAATGTTAAATCAAAATCACAAATCAAAGATGACGAAGTGCTTTCAAAGGTTGAACCGCATGACCTTATTAAGTTTGGTTTGATTCCAGAATTTATTGGTCGTGTTCCAATCACAGTGACACTTCAAGAACTTGATGAAAGGGCACTCAAGAAAATTTTGACTGAACCAAGAAATGCTCTTGTTAAACAATATAAGAAATTGTTTGAAATGGACGGCGTTAAATTAGAGTTTACAAACGAAGCAATTTTGAATTTTGCAAAAAGAGCAATTGAACTAAAAACAGGGGCAAGAGGTCTTCGAACAATTGTTGAAACAACAATGCTTCCTGTCATGTATGAAACACCAAGCAATAAAGAAAATATCAAAAAGATTGTTATGGATGTTGATGAAAAAGATGATTCAAAGGTAACTCAAACAGTTATATATAAAGAACAAAAAACCGAAACAGAAGAAACTGTGACAGCATAATAAAATCACAAAACACTGCCAAAATTTATTTTTTGAAAATAAATTTGGTGGTGTTTTTTTAATAACTATTGATTTTTTAAAAAATTCGTGTTAAAATGTTAAGCGTATAGAAAATTAAAAATAAGAACCGTTTAAAAAACGCAAAAATGGTTGATTTTTAATAAAAAATGGGAGAATTTAGGTATGAAATTGATAAAAAATGCTGTTTTTTTAAAATCTCAAGCAGATTCAGAAAATTATGAAGGTTTTAATCTTCCAGAAGTTTTGCTTGTTGGAAGAAGTAATGTTGGAAAGTCTAGCATTATTAATATGCTTTCAAACAACTCAAAACTTGCAAAAGTTTCTTCAACTCAAGGCAAGACAAAACTCATCAACTTTTTCTTATTTAATAAAGAATTTATTTTGGTTGACCTTCCAGGATACGGCTACGCAGAAGCAAGCAAACTTGAACAACAACGCTGGGGAAAGATGATTGATGGTTTCATTGAAAAAACTCAAAACCTTGCGTGTGCAGTTCTTTTGGTTGATATAAGACATACTCCAACCGCTCAAGATATTCAAATGTTAAATTACTTAACATTTAACAATATTCCTGTTACAATAGTAGCAACAAAGTACGACAAAATCAAAAAGTCTGAAAGAATGTCAAAACTTACAACAATTGCTAGCACACTTAAAGTTGGTGTTGAAAACATTTATATTGTTAGTTCTGAAACATCTTATGGCAAAGATAGTTTGGTTAATCGTATCTATCAATTTGTAGATGGAGAATAATATGAAAATTTATGCAATAAGTGATTTGCATTTGTCTAACTCTTGTGATAAACCAATGGACATTTTTGGTGGACACTGGGAGGGTTACACTGAAAAGATTATTTCAAATTGGAAGCAAAAAGTGACTGATGAAGATTTGGTTTTGATTGCTGGTGACATAAGTTGGGCAATGAAACTTGAAGAAGCACAGGCAGACCTTAAATGGATTGATAAACTTCCAGGAAAGAAAATTATCATTAAGGGCAATCACGAATATTGGTGGAAGTCAATTTCTGCTGTTCGAGAAATTTTGCCGGAATCAATTATGGCGATTCAAAATGATGCTATCAAAATTGGTGACTATATTATTTGCGGCACTCGTGGTTGGACTGTTCCTGAAAAAGATAAAGAATTAGAACCTGAAGATTTAAAGATTTATAAAAGAGAAGTTGAAAGGTTAAAACTCACACTGATGTCTGCAAAAGTCTTGAAAGGTGAAACTGATTTAAAAATTATTGCGATGATGCACTTTCCACCATATAACACAGACAAAGAACAAAGTGAGTTTACAAAACTTTTTGAAGAATACTCAGTTGAAACTGTTGTGTTTGGTCATTTGCATGGTTATGTTAATTGTGACCTTGTTTCAAACATTAATGGGGTGACATATTATTTCACTTCTTGTGACCATATTAAAAACGACCCAATTTTGCTTTATGAATAACAAAAAAGACGCTTAAAACAAGCGTCTTTTTTTATGCGAAAATTTTTGACTACGCTTTGACCACTTTTGAAAAATTTTTAAACAAATTTATGGTCAAAATAACCAAAACGCTATTTTTTAAGTTTTTTTGACCACTTCGCAAATGTTGATATTTTCAGCATTTACAGAGTTTTTAACAAAATTGTTAATAACTTTGTTAAAAAAGTGGTTAAAAGTGGTCATTTTTGGTTGCAATTTAAAAGTTAAACAAATATAATTAGTTTATAAACTTAAAAAGGAGGGTTATCATTATGCTCATTGGCACCTATAGACATTCTGTTGATGCAAAGAAGCGTATGCGTATGCCTTCTAAATTTAAGTCGGAACTTGGGGCTAATTTTGTTATCACAAAAGGAAATTCAGGAAACTTATTTGTGTTTTCAAATGAGCAGTTTTCTGCACTTTATGAAAAAATGGTAAGTCTTCCACTATTTGATGAAGAGGCTCAAAAGCCAATCCGTAAATTTTTGTCATCAGCATTTGAGGCTGAAGAAGATAATCAAGGCAGAGTTCTTCTTCCTAAAGAACTTGTTAAACACGCTGGCATTGAAAAAAATATGGTTTTTGTTGGTGTTGGTAATCGTGTTGAAATTTGGGCTGAAGAGGCTTGGGATAAACTTGACGCTGATGATGAAGAAAGTGATTTTAGTGTTCTTGCTAAATTTGGAGTGTAAAAATGACAGAGTTTTCACATATTCCGGTTTTGTTAGAACCAACCATTGAACTTTTAGACATAAAACCAAATGGAATTTATGTTGATGGAACACTTGGTGGTGCAGGACACTCAAAAGAAATCTTAAAAAAAGCAAAAATTAACAGACTTATTGGAATTGACCAAGACGAAGAAGCACTTGTTGCTGCAAAAGAAAATCTTAAAGATTTTGATAATGTTACTTATGTTCACGACAACTTTAAAAACATAGATGACATTTTAGATAATCTTGAACTTGCAGAAGTTGATGGAATTTTAGTTGATATTGGTGTTAGTTCTTATCAAATTGATGCGGCAGAGCGTGGGTTTTCATTTAGATTTGATGCCAAACTTGATATGAGAATGGATAAGTCAAAATCATTTTCGGCTTACGAACTTGTCAATGAATATAGTGAAGAAGAATTGACCAGAGTTATTCGCGATTATGGTGAAGAAAAATTTGCAAGAAGTATTGCTCGCCATATTGTGAAAAAAAGAGAAAGTGGTGCAATTTCAACAACAAAAGAACTTGAAGATATTGTTTTGAAGTCTGTGCCTAGATATCGTGGTCAAGATGGAAAGAGCAATATTCAACGAACATTCCAAGCAATTCGAATCGAAGTGAATCAAGAACTTGAGGTTTTGAAAATTTTTATTGATAAAGCCGTTTCAAAACTTAAAAAAGGCGGAAGACTTGCAATAATTTCATTCCATTCACTTGAAGATATAATTGTAAAACAAAAATTTAAAGAACTTGCAACCGGTTGCATTTGTCCACCAGATTTTCCAATTTGTGTTTGTGGGCATAAACCTGTTGTTAAACTTGTAACGAAGCATCCCGTTGATGCGACTGAAGAAGAACTTAAAAGAAATCCAAGGTCGGCTCCAGCAAAACTTCGTGTTATTGAAAAATTATAAAAAATAAAGGAGGGTTAAGATATGTTTGATGATGATTTATTCAGTATGTTTAACAATAACTATACTGCAACTGACACAGAAGAAGAATCTTCTTCAACAAGCACTTATAGCCCTTCTTCTTATGAACAACCAAGCCAAACAACCTATAACCCTTACATGAGTGATAATAGTTATCAAGATGACTATTCAACTGCTCAAAATTATGAAGAGCAATCTTCTTATGATTCTAGTGTTAGAAGTGTTGAACCTGAGAGAACAGAACAAAGAGTTATCTCGCAAATGCACACTCCGGTTATAAGAAAGGAACAAGAGGCGGTTGTTTTAACAAAAACAAAAGCAAAAATTTATCTTCAAGCAAGAATGAAGATTGTTATTGCGATGTTTATCACAATTGTTTCAGCATTATTATTTGTTTCAATTTTCAATTTTGTTAATGCTGCAAAAATTAATGCAACGCTTGCAGAAAAACAAATCACAATTAATGGGCTTCAAGAAAGCATATCTCAGTTAAAAGGTGAATATAATACAATGACTGATGATGGTTATATGAAACAAGAGGCTTCAAATTCAGGTTTTGTTGAATCAACCGATTCAAACACAACTGTTCTTGAATATGGTGAAGTTTACACTGAACCTGTTATTGAAGAATTGCCATCAAATTGGTTTAATGATGTTTGTGATTTTTTCAGCAATCTGTTTGCTGCATAATGTTGTGACTGCAGAAATCTCGAACTAATACAAAAGATATTTGTAGAAGGTTTGAGGTGAAAATGGCAGTTAAATATAGTTCATATTCAATGAAAAAAAGGTTACTTGCACTATGTGTGCTGGTGGCCTTTTTTGTTTGCGGAATAACAGCCAGAATTTTTTATCTGCAAGTTTTAAATAATGATTATTACATTAAAAAAGGGCTTACTGAGTGGCTTCGTGATTTGCCGCTTTCTGCAAATCGTGGAATGATTACTGACAGAAATGGAGTTGTTTTAGCGTCAAGCCACACCACATATGATGTGTATGTTAAAAGTGCGGATGTTGAAGATGCTGGTTCTGTTTCAAAGGTGTTAGCGGAAAGTTTAAGTCTTGATTATGAGGATATTTATCAAAAGATTTCAAAAAAGTCACAAAGTGAAATAAAAATCAAAACCAACATTGAAAAAGAGTTGGTTCAGCAAATATTAAAAAATTATCAAAGTGGAATATGTTTCACGATAAACACAAATAGAAACTATGCTTATGATGAAATGCTGTGTCAAATTTTGGGTTTTGTAGGGAGTGATAATGTTGGGAAAACAGGCATTGAATCGTTTTATAACACTTATCTTGCTGGCAGTGATGGTTTAAAACTTGTTGAAGCCGACTTAAAAGGAACAACTCTTGCTGACTCTGTAACTTATTATGAAAATCCTATAAATGGTTTAAATTTAACGCTTACTATCGATTTTAAAATTCAAGAAATTGTTGAAAATAGGCTGAAACAGGCAATGCTTGAAACGGGTGCAAAATCGGTTTCATGCATGGTTACAGACCCGGGAAGTGGTGAAATTTTGGCGGTATGCACACTTCCATCTTACAACTTAAATGACATTCCAAGAGATGATATGTCTAAGTTAAATTTACTTTCAAGGGCGGCAACGATAACCGATACATTTGAACCAGGTTCAACATTTAAAGCCATAGTGACTGCAATTGCACTTGAAGAAGGTGTAACGGTGAAAACAGACCACTTTTATTGTGGTGGTTTTCGAATTATAAACGGCGTGACAATTAGATGTTCAAGGCGAACAGGACATGGAAGTCAGTCTTTAGAAAAAGGGCTTATGAATAGTTGCAACTGTGTTTTTATGGATTTGATTCAAAAAATTGGTCTTCGAAAATTTTATGATTACTTAAACAAGTTGGGATTTTCTGGAAGTTTAGGTATTGATTTTCCAGGAGAAGTTTCAGCGGTTTTAATGCCTGAATCTTTAGTTACTGCGCCAGATCTTGCGCGTATGGGTTTTGGTCAAACAATTTCATTATCGTCACTTCATATGATGGTGGGGGTGGGTTCTGTTATAAATGGTGGTTATGTTTACCAGCCACATTTTATCAAAGATATTCACACAGAAACAGGTCAATTAATTTATTCAAGAAGCGCGACAATTAAAGAAAATATTTTTAGTCCTGAAACGAGCAGAATTATGCGAGAAATGATGTTTTCGGTTGTTGATAAAGGTGGTGGAAGATATGCAAAAGTTGATGGTTATAACATCATCGGCGGCAAAACAGGAACTGCACAAAAATATGAAAATAACGCAATTGCTGAAGGAAAATATATTGCTTCATTCATTGGGTTTGCTCCGATTGAAAAGCCAAAATATTTGGTTTATGTAACGGTTGATGAACCTCAAGGTGCTTATTATGGTGGTATTGTTGCAGCGCCTGTTGCTGGTGATATATTCAAACAAATTTTTGAAAATGATAAAGATATAAATGAAAATTTATTAGGAAATCAAAATGCAAAAACTATTGAACTTGACACGCTTATAGGCATGACTTTAACAAGTGCTGCGGGTTATTTAAAAGAAAAAGGACTTGATTATTTGATTCAAGGTAATGGTGATTATGTTTCATCGCAAATTCCTGCACCAGGTGTTATGGTTTCTGAAGGTGATATTGTGCTTTTAAAATTTGAATAAAGGGGAGTTTATGAAATTATTTAAGTTAATAAAAAATTATAGGTGCAGAGTTGTTGGAAATGCTAATGTTGAAATTTTAGGATTATATCATAAAGACACTGAAGTTAAAAATGGTGGATTGTTTTTTTGTTTAAGGGGAACAAGAGTTGATGGTGTTGAGTTTTTAAACAGTGCGATAAAAAATGGCGCTGTTGCAATTGTTACTGAACAGGAAATTCCAAATCTTTTTAAAGTTACACAAATTATTGTGAAAAATGCACGAGATGCAATGAGCAGACTTGCTGCAGAGTTTTTTGGAAATCCTGCATCAAAATTAAAAATTATTGGCGTGACAGGAACAAATGGAAAAACAACAATAACCACAATGATTTCGAATGTGTTTGAATATGTTGGCAAAAAAGTTGCTTTAATTGGAACAAATGGGGTGTTTATTTGTGGCAAAAAATATGATAGTGAAATGACAACACCAGACCCAATTGAACTTCATAATTATTTTTTAAAAATGGTTAAAGCAAAATGTGAATATGTGTGTATGGAAGTTTCTGCACATGCGTTAGATCTGTTTAAACTTGAAGGTTTTAAATTTGATGTTTCTGTGTTTACAAATTTAACGGAAGACCATTTAGATTATTTTAAAACAATGGATAAATATTTTGAAGCAAAAGAAAAATTATTTTTGAGCAAGCATTCAAAGTTTGCAATTTTGAATATTGATGATGATTATTCAAAAGTAATTGCTGAGCGTATAAATATACCTTTTAAAACATATTCTATAAATGATAAAGCGTCTTATTTTGCAACAAAAGTTAAATGCATAGAAAACAAACAAGAGTTTTATTTTAATAACAGTTATAAATTTGTGATTAATATGGCTGGAAGGTTTAATGTTTCAAACACACTTGCAGCGATTTCTGTTTTAAAGCATTTTGAGATTGATATTTATGATATCAAAAAAGCGTTTGAAAATATGCCTGCAATTGATGGAAGGTTCAATCTTTTTCTTGTGAGTGGTGTTAAAGTTATTGTTGATTATGCACACACTCCTGATGGTTTAGAAAATCTTTTGAAGGCTGCTCTTGAACTTAAAGAAGATAGAAAACTGATTGTTTTATTTGGGTGTGGCGGAAATAGAGAAACGCAAAAAAGAGCAAAAATGGGCGAAATTTCATCAAAATATGCTGATTTTGTGATAATTTCTACAGATAATCCAAGATTTGAATCAAGAGAGAAAATTACAAGGGATATCGAAAAAGGGTTAACACATTCAAATTATTTAATTGAATTAGACAGAAGTTGTGCAATTAAAAAAGGTTTTGAAATGACAAATAGTGGTGATGTTTTTGTTATTGCTGGAAAGGGTGCAGAAAAATATATCGATGAAAATGGGGTTAAAGTTCCATATAGTGATTATGAAGAAATTGAAAAATTTAGGAGATAAAAATGAGAGATTATTGTTTAATTGTTGAGTGTTGTGTTTGGGGTTTTTTATTCACGCTTTTAATTTCGCCATTCATCATTTCAATGATTAAACGAGAAAAAGTTAAACAAGTTATTTTGAACTATGTCGAAGCGCATTCTTCAAAATCAGGCACACCAACAATGGGTGGAATTATTTTTTTGATATCAATTTCAATAGTTTCACTTATTTGTTTTCAAGGTGAAAGCAGTTTGGCAAAAATGTCTGTGTTGATCTTTTTGGCGTATGGACTTGTTGGTTTTTTAGATGATTTTTTAAAGTTTAAATTTAAGCGAAACTTGGGGCTTCGTGCTTATCAAAAAATTATTTTTCAACTTGCAATTTCAATTGCAATTGGAGTGTTTGTTTACAGGTCAAATTATCTTGGTGGCGAATGTGTGATTCCATTTACCGATTATGTTGTTGATATTGGACCGTGGATAATTTTGCTTGTTGCTGTGGTTTATCTTGCTTGTACCAATGCTGTTAATTTAACAGACGGTCTTGATGGACTTGCAACTTCAACAACATTTTCTTATATGTTTATGTTTACAATTTTAATGCTTGTGCTAACAAATAACATTTTCATTGGGTTAGACGAAAAGGGGCTTGTTGAAATTAAAAACATTGCAAGGCTTTCAAGTGTTGTTTGTGGTGCACTTTTAAGTTTTTTAGTTTTCAATTGTTTTCCGGCAAAAATTTTTATGGGTGACACTGGCTCACTTGCTCTTGGAAGTTTGGTTGCAAGTATTGCTGTGTTTTCAAAAATGAGTCTATACATTCCAATTATTGGTATTATGTTTGTGCTTTCTGCTGTGTCAGTTATCATTCAAGTGGCATATTATAAAATATCTAAAAAGAGGATATTTTTAATGGCGCCACTTCATCATCATTTTGAAAAGAAGGGAGTGCATGAAGTTAGAATAACTGTTTGTTATTTTCTTATAACTTTATTTATGGGGCTTATAACTATTCTTTTAAATATCCTCTAAAGTGAGGGTGTTGAATGAAAGTCTTGATTGCAGGAATGGGAAAAAGTGGAAGAAGCGCGTATGATTTTTTAACAGCAAAAGGGTATGATGTTGAATTTGTTGCAGATGAAGTTTTAAATTCAAAAACTGAAATATTAGAAAATGAAAAAGATAGACTTTTTAGTGGTCTATCTTTTATTGTGGCAAGTCCAGGGGTGTCTTTAGATTTACCATTTTTTAAAGAGGCAAAAAAAAGAAAAATTAATATTGTTGGCGAATTAGAATTAGGTGCAATAAACACAAAAGGAAATATTGTGGCGGTCACGGGCACTAATGGAAAAACAACAACAGTTACGCTTGTGAATTTTTTGCTGAGAAATTTTGATAAAAAAGTTTTTCTTGGTGGAAATGTTGGTGTGCCTGTGACAAGTTTTTGTGAACTTGTTAAAAAAGATGATGTGGTGGTTTTAGAGTGTTCAAGTTATCAACTTGAAAGTGTGAAAGAGTTTCATGCTAATATTGCATGTATACTTAATTTTTCAGTTGATCATTTAAAAAGACATAAAACATTAGAACGATATATGTGGTGCAAAAATAAAATTGTTAAAAATCAAACAAGAGATGATGTTTTGATTTTAAATGCAGATAATGATTTGCTTATGAAAAACAAGCCAAGAACAAAGGCTAAAATTTATTATTTTAGCACAAAAAAGAAGGTTGTTGGTTGTTATGTTAAGCGTGGTTGCATATATTTTAATGATAATGAAAAAAGCGAAAAATTATTATCTCTAAAAAAAATAAAACTTGTTGGAGAGCATAACCTTTCTAATGTTTTGGCATCATGTTTAATTGTTTATCTTATCACAAAAAATATAAATATTTTAAATGATGTTGAAAAATTCAATGGTGTGGCACATCGAATTGAATATGTTGAAAAAGTGAATAATGTTTCATTTTATAACGACAGTAAAGCGACTAATATTGACAGCACATTGGTTGCTGTTCGAAGTTTTAAAAATAAGATAAACTTGATTTTAGGCGGAAGTGATAAAGGTTATGATTTTGAAGATTTATTCAAAAATTTACCCAAAAATGTTAAAAATATAGCGGTTTTTGGAGAAACTAAACAAAAAATTGCGTTTTTTGCAAATAAATATAATTTTAAAAATTTATATATTTGTGAATCATTAAGGGCTGCTACAGTTTTTTGTTTTGAAAAATCAAAACCTAGTTATATCGTTTTATTGTCACCAGCATGTGCAAGTTTTGATCAATTTTCAAACTATGAAGAAAGAGGTAATGTTTTTAAAAATATAGTTAAGGAGATTGCCTTTGATGAAAATAAAAAACAAAAACAGGTTGGGAAAATTAAGGTTTAATTTTGTTTTGTTTTTGCTTATGCTGGCACTTCTTATTGTTGGTTGTGTTTTTGTTTACAGTGCAAGTTTTTATTCATCAGCACTGATTTATGGTGATAAGTTTTTCTTTTTGAAAAAACAAGTTTTAGGGATTATTGTTGGCTTTGTTGGTTTCTTTTTCTTTACATTTTTTGATTACAAAAAACTTGAAAAGTTAAGATGGGTGTTTTTGGTTGCTTCAGTAATTTTATTAATTTTAGTTTTTGTGCCTGGAATTGGTATGACAAATTATGGTGCAACAAGATGGATAAATTTAAAAGTGACAACACTTCAGCCTTCTGAGATTGCAAAATTTGCATTCATTGTTTTTTCTTCGAGTTATCTTTCAAAGTCTGCTGAAAAGGTTAAATCGTTTAAAGGGATTCTTCCTGTTTTGATTGTTGGAGCATTGTTTTGTTTGCTTATTATAATTGAACCAAATATGTCGATTACAATTTGCATGGCACTTTTAGTTGGTGTTATGATGATGTTTGGTGGGGCAAGATTAAAACATTTTTTAATGCTTGCTGTTCCTGCTGTTTTGCTTGGTGTGGTTTTGATAATCTCTGCGCCATATAGGCTTAAAAGATTGGTTGCCTTTATTGACCCATTTGCCTCTAGCAAAAATGAAGGGTTTCAACTTGTGCAATCACTTCTTGCGGTTTCACTTGGTGGAATGTTTGGTTCTGGTATTTTTAACTCAAGACAAAAATATTTATTTTTGCCATTTGCTGAATCTGATTTTATTTTTTCAATAATAGCCGAAGAAATTGGTTTTGTTGGAAGTTTGTTTGTTATCACATTATTTGTTTTGTTGTTTTTAGTTATTATGAAAGTTGCGAAAAATGCCGATTCAAAATTTGGATTTTTGCTTGCTGCTGGTGTTGGTGCAATTATAATTATTCAAGTTATGCTCAACATTTCAGTTGTGACAGGTCTTGTTCCACCAACAGGCTTGCCACTGCCATTTATTTCAGCAGGCTCAACATCAATAATGATTTTTATGTCAATGCTTGGCGTTGTGCAGAATGTGCATAGGCAGAGTTATAAATTTTATTAATGTGGTATATATTTGTATGAAATTTTTATTTTATTTGTTATACTTAAATCATAGATAAATTATAATCTAGAATTTTTTATTTAGTGGTGATGTATGAAAGATTTTAAGATAAAAAAAGAAGATATAAAGAAAATAATAGATGATAATTCAGCGTGTATTGTGTCAGATGAAATTTTGATAAACGGAAAAAGTGTGGGATATATGTATAGAGAAATTCCAAGTGAGTCTTTTAATGATTCAGGCTGGAGATTTTTTGCTGGTGATGAAACAAAAGAGTTTTGTGATAATCCTGATAATTTTAGCATTGTTGAACTCAACACATTATGCAACTATGATGATTCAGTGATAAAGAAACTTTGTGCAGAAACAGGTGTTGCTTATAAGAAAAATAAAAGGGGTTGTTTTGTGAAAGAAAAACTTGATAGTAAATAAAAGTAAAAAAACACATATATTTTGTATGTGTTTTTTTTTGTGATTAAATTTTGGTATTGTGCTTGAGATTAATCTGTGTTAAAATGTTTTTATGGATAAAGATTTATATTATAGTTTAATTTTAGATAAATGTTTAGATGAGCCTAATCTTTCGGAAGAAGATGC
>JAFQBZ010000080.1 GCA_017399515.1 Clostridia bacterium
TAATAATAATTCATCTGCAATAACTGTTAGTGAAGTATCAGCAGAAGGTGAAACAGTTAAATTTTCTCAACCTGTTTCACTTTCAGTAGTGAATAATGTTGCTTCACTTAAAATTAAGGTTTATACAGATGCAACAAAAGTAACTGTTATGGGAACAATGATTTTCAATATCAATTTTGTTACAGCAGCCGCTTAATAAAAATTAAAACACTTGGAATTTTCCAAGTGTTTTTTTGTGCACAAAATTTGGTGGGTGGCATATTTTAAAATATGAAAAAGATTTTAGTTATTGGAGCAAAAGGAAAAATGGGCTCTGCTGTTTGCAAAGTTTTAAAAAATGATTATGAAATTGTTGAAGCAAAAAGAAACGAAAATTGGGCTGATTTTAAGGTTGATTTGATTATTGATTTTGGCAGTGAAGAGTCTTCAGTTTTGTCGGCAGAAGCAGCAGCAAAAATGCGTGTGCCACTTATCATTGGTTCAACAGGGCAGTCAAAAGAACAATTTGAAAAAATTGACAGGTTTTGTGCCGGCTTGCCATATTTAGTTTGTTCAAACTTTTCAGTGGGAATTGTGGTTCTTAAACACACAATTGATAGCATTTTGAATGTGAAAATTGATGAAATTGCGATTTTTGAAAAACATCACAGGGCAAAAAAAGATGCACCTAGTGGCACAGCACTTTCACTTGAAAGGTTTATCAAAGAAAAACAAAACACGAAAGTTCAAATGCTTTCACTTCGTGGCGGCAAAGAAATTGGGTCACACAAAGTTTCGTTTTATTTTAAAAATGAACTTCTTGAAGTTTCGCACGCAGCATTTTCAAGAGAGGCATTTGCTGATGGTGTGAAGATTGCTGCTGGTTTTATGCTTGAGCAAAAAACTGCAAAAAGATATGATTTTGATGAGATTATTAAATGTAAATTTAAAATAAAAAGCAATATTTGATTTGACAAACAGACCTATAAAATGTCAAAATGTTTCTAGGAGGAATTTATTATGGCAAAGAAAAAATCTAAAAAAAGTAATTCAAATTTAGGCAAAATTTTATATTTTATTGCTGCAGTTTTAGGTGTTGTTGCAATCGTTATGATGTTTGTTAACACTGTTAAAGTTCCTGACACCGATCTTGGTGTGCTTGGCACAGTTGAAGGTGAAAGTTATTCAGGTTTGAAAGTTGCTTTTGGTTATAAAGAAAATGATGTGGCAGTTTTCAAATTCTCATTCATGGGGCTTCTTCCATATTTATTGGTTTTGGCAGGAACAGTGCTTGTGCTTGTTAACGCACTTGCAAAGAAAGGTAACAAAATTTTTGATTTTGTTTCAATTGCTGCATTGATTGTGGCTGGTGTGCTTTTCTTCATTATGCCAAACTTTATGGTTTTTGCAGACAATCTTGTTGGAAACATTGCCGCAGAAATTGATTATGAAATTGCTATTGGTGCTATTGTTTCAGCAATCTCTGCAATTGCATCTGGTGCAGTTGTTTTGGTTAAAACACTTTTAAAGAAATAAGATAAAAAACTGTCAATCGACAGTTTTTTTATTTTGCAAAAAAATAAATGTGCTTGTTTGTTTTATCATTAAAAACAATAAGTTTTATTTTGTAACTTTTGATTTTTAAGGTTGATTTTTAAGTGCATTTAGGTTTTGCTTATGATAAAATGGTGTGCAGGAGAGATTTATTATGATTATGAAACACAGTGTAAAAATTGTTTTATATAGCAGTTATTTTGATATGAACGACAGGCTTTCACCAAAGTCGTTTTTGAATTTGTTTCAAGATGTGGCTGGTGTTAATGCTGTTGAAATTGGCGTGGGCTATGAAGATATGCTTAAAAAGAATTTATATTGGATTTTAAGCAGAGTTAAGTTTGATGTTTTGAAAATGCCTGTTCCAAACCAAACTGTTATTGTTCAAACTTGGCCACACGAAAAGGGCAGAATTGATTTTGACCGTGATTTCAAAATTTTGAGTGAAGATGGTGAAGTGCTTGTGATTGGTACATCAAAGTGGTGCGTTATTGACACAGAAAGCAGAACCCTTCAAAGAACTGATAATGTGAACTATGTTGGAGAAATTTGCCCTGATGTGAACTATCAAGAAAAGTTTGGCAAAATTATGCTTCCAGCAGAAGATTCGTTTGAAGAAGTTTTCACTCACGAAGTTCGTTTCAGTGACCTTGACCACAACAAACATATGAACAACACCAACTATGCTTTGCTTGCAGCAAACGCAACCACAAAGCAAATTTTTTCGCATTTTGAAATCAATTTTTTAAGTGAATGTGTGCTTGGTGACAACATTGTGGTTTCACTTGCAAAAACCGATGAAGGTGAATTTATTGTTGGCAAAAATGCTGACAAGGTTTCATTTTCAGTGTTTGTAAAATAAGTTTTTTTGAGATTAATTCTAACGATTTTTAAGAACTATCTAGAAATGTGCTTTTCGATTTGATATAATCGAAGCATAATATGTTTTTAAGGAGATTTGCTTATGGAAGTTTTGCTTGCTGTTGATGGTGGTGGAACAAAAACTGAAGTTATGCTTGTTTCTAAAACAGGTGAGGTTCTTGCTGTTAAAAAATATGAAGGCACGAACATAAACAGTGTGGGCTTAACCGCTGCTGTTGAAACTCTTGAAAAGGCTCTTTGTGATTTTGCTAAAATTGCCGAAGAAAATAATCTTGAGTTTGCCGGCATTCACTTTGGGCTTGCAGGTGGTGTTAACGGAAACAATCAGGCAATGATTTATAATTATTTCAAGAACACTTATTTTAAAGACATTCCATATTCAAATGCTGGTGACGATTTAAACTCAATTAATGTTGGGGTTAAAAATGCTCCAAACGGAATTGCTGTTATTGCTGGCACAGGCTCTAATGTTATGGTTAAAAAAGACGGCGTTGTGCTTGACAACCCACAACTCAGCGGTTGGGGATATTTGTTTGATAATGGGGCAAGTGGTTTTGATTTTGGCAGAGATGCTGTTATTGCAGCAAAGAATGAATGCAACAAAACAGGCAAGCCAACAATGATAACAAAAATGTTAGAGGCAAAACTTGGTTCAAAAGTGTTTGATGCACTTGGTGAGATTTATGCAAAGGGACCAAGGTTTGTGGCTTCACTTGCACCAATTGTTTTTGATGCGTGCAGGGCTGGTGATGAAGTTGCTGATGAAATTATTGAATCACAAGTTCAAAATGTTGCCAATATGGTTAACAAAGGTCATGAGATTATTGGAACAGAAACCCCTGCAATTGTTGGGTTGGTTGGTGGAATTTTTGCTCACGAAATTCCAATTTTCACAGAAAAGTTAACACCGAAACTTTCAAAGAAACTTAAAATTCACTTTCCAAAAGAATCGCAAATTTATGGTGCAGTTATGGAAGCGGCTAAAAATGCTGGAATTTCTACTGACAGCGAGTTTTTGAGAAATTATAACAGAACAGTTGAATCACCACTTCTTCAAAGTGGAACAGATGGTTTAACAAAATAGATTATTAGTTTTAAGCAGAAACACCAGAATTGGTGTTTTTTCTTTTCTTTTAAATCTTCAAAAAATAAATAAAAAATTTTAAA
>JAFQBZ010000008.1 GCA_017399515.1 Clostridia bacterium
CTCTGGTGCGCGTGGTACTAAAGACAATATGTGTGACCTTTCAGGTAACCGTGGTCTTAAGAAGAGCACATCAGGAAAAGTTATTGAAGATCCTATTCGTTCAAGTTTCAAAAAGGGCTTAATCGTTATTGAATACTTCATTGCAACCCGTGGTGGAAGAAAAGGTATGGTCGATAAGGCTCTTAAAACAGCGGATGCTGGTTACCTCACAAGAAGACTTGTCGATGTTGCTCAAGAAGTTATTATTGATGATGAAGACTGCTTTGCAACACTTGGCGAAAAAGTTCGTGGTATGAACATTTCTTCAATTTATGATGAAGACAGCATGGTTGAATCAATCGGTTCAAGAATTGTTGGAAGATATGCAGTTGAAGATATCGTTCATCCAGAAACAGGCGAAGTTATTGTTAAAGCAGATGAAATGATTTCAGTTGAACAATCTAAAGCGGTTGAAGCAGCAGGAATCAAAACAGTTCAAATTAGAACAGTATTTACTTGTAAGTCAAAATACGGTGTTTGTGCTAAATGTTACGGCCGTGATATGTCTTGCAGAGATAGAGTAAAAGTCGGTGAAGCAGTCGGCGTTATTGCAGCACAATCAATCGGTGAACTTGGTACACAACTTACCATGAATGTCTTCCACGGTGGTGGTACTGCAACTCAAGACGATATTACTGCTGGTCTTCCTAGAGTTGAAGAAATCTTCGAAGCAAAGAAACCAAAAGGTGTTGCTGTTATTTCTGAAATTTCTGGTAAGGTTAGCAAAATCGACGAACCAGGACAAAAAGTTACAATCATCAGTGAAGATGGCAATGAAGTTGTTTATGGCGTTCCTTATGGCGCTAGATTCAAAGTTGCTGTTGGAAGCACTGTTACTCCTGGTGCGAGAATCACTGAAGGTCCAATCAACCCTCATGATATCTTAAAAACTCGTGGTGTTAAAGACACTCAAGACTACATGATTGTCGAAGTCCTTAAAGTTTACCATAAGTCTGGTGTAGATGTTAACGACAAACACCTTGAAATCATCATTCGTCAAATGCTTAGAAAAGTTAAGATTGAAGACGCTGGTGACACAAGTATGCTTCCAGGCGACTATGTTGATATGTTCAAATTTGAAGAAGAAAACGAAAGAGCCCTTGCTGCCGGTGGCGAACCTGCAACTGCAAAGCGTGTGCTTCTTTCAATCACAAAATCAGCCCTTGCAACAGATAGTTTCCTTTCTGCTGCATCATTCCAAGAAACTGTTAGAGTCTTGACAGATGCTGCAATTAAGGGAAGCGTTGATAACCTTGTTGGTCTTAAAGATAACATTATTATCGGTAAGAGAATTCCTGCTGGTACAGGTCTTAAGAGATATAGAGATATCACTCCAACCGAAGTTACAACAATTGATTCTGAAGCAGAAGTTCTTGCTGATGCTGAATAATAAAAACACACAAAAACACCCAAAAATTGGGTGTTTTTGCTTTGTTTTATTGCTCTTTGATAAATTGTGTGTTAAAATGGAATTAGTAAAAAGGAGAGTGTTTTTATGGAAGAAATAAAAAGAGAAGATGTTGAATTGCTTACAGGTTTTACAGGTGGCAAGGCAATTGGTAAAAAGGGCAATGATTTTTATCTTGTTTCGCAAATATCAGGCACTGCGCCAAAAAAATTAAACATTTGGGCAGAAAGAGATTTAAAAGCAACAAATTTTGATAAAGGCGTTGCTATTGCATCTTATGATGTTGATACTCAATATGATAAAAGGTATGAATCTTATTGGGAAACTCGTGCTGCAATGGTAACTCCATCTGGTTACACAGTTGGGTTGGGTGGAAGATATAATAGTTCACAAGTTAATGATGAAATAAATCAAGAACTTATTGATTATGCAAGAAGCATTTTTGATAATCCAGCAGAAATTTTAAAGATTGATAAAAAATTAAAAACTGCCACAGCAGAATGCATTAAAGCATTTGTTGATGTTGCAAAGGCGGGTTTAGAAGCATCATTAGAAAAGGCAGGTGAAGAATTTTCAAGAACATCTGCTTATGGCAATGGAATGAGCGAAAAAGAAAAACAAAAGGCAACTGCAAAATATCATAAAACATTAGATTTGCTTGAAGATTTATCTAAAAAAATCACAGTTAAATTTCATAAATTGCAAGAAAAACTTGATAGAGAGCAAGCAAAAACACCTAAAAACAGAGCCGCTGCAGTTGGGGCGAGCATAAAATCAATTATTGATGAACCACAAAGGGGGCAATAAATTATGACCAAAGAAGAATTTTTCGCAGAGTTTGATAAAATTTTTGATGAACTTAACAAAGTTGCAGATTTGCTTTTTCCAGCAGAACTTGAAACAGAAACCGATTCAAAATAATAATAAAAACAAAAACAGGAAAATTATTTCCTGTTTTTTTATTTGATTAAAAATGAAATAAAATTATTATTTAATTTATTTTTTAACTATTTTTTGCTTATTTTTTAACATTTTTGCGTTTTTTATTTTAAATTATTAAAAACTTGCTTAAAATGATGTCTTGCACTCCAAGACTCACAAAAACCAATTTTTATGCATAATTAATTTTGAATAAACTGCAAAATTTCAAACTAAAAAAGTGTAAAAATATGAAATATGTGTTATTTTTATACATTTTAAAGTAAAAAATAAAAAAACAGAGCATTTTTGCTCTGTTTTTATTCTTCTTCGTCTTCATCGGTTTCTTCAAACTCACCAAAGCCATATTGTCTTTGAATTTTTCTGCTATATTTTCTTACATGCACTTTTGCTTCAATCATTCGAAGACAACTAATTTTTTGCCTTTTCAGTTCACTTCGTTCGCTGAGCATGACTTCAAGACCGTCCCATAAAAAGAGCCAGCCAATAACAGCCAAAATTGTATCTAAATACATATTTGTGAATAATGTGTAAAGCACTGCTTCAACAAAAAGAATGATAAAACCAATAAGTGAAAAAATTAAGCCTTCAAGAAGGTTTCTTCTAAGTTTTTGGTTAACGATTGCAAGTTGTTCTGCTTGATGTCTTTTAACAGTTTTTCTTATTCTTATTTTTTCTTGGTTTGTTGTTGGGTTTTCAGTGTAAATGTCAATGGTAACCTTTTCTTTAACAGGAATGGTTGATTCACACATATCAATATACTCAGCAACATCAGGGTTCATAAGTTCATAAGTTTTATATGAGTATGGCGAAAAGAAATCATCGGAATCTTTAAGCCCAACATTAATTTGAATTGAACCATCTTCGTTGTAATCAAACTCATTGGCTTCGCGAACAGCCTTGCTTTTTTTGATTTTTCTTAAATTGTGTATTCTTCTAAACATAAAATCTCCAATCAGTGAAAATTAAATTTATTTCACTACCATTAAATATTATAACACAAAAATAAAATTAAGGCAAGTCGGGGTTTTTAACGAAATTGTCGAAAATTTAGAAAATCTAATAAAAAAATTTTTATAAAATGCTTGAATAATATACTTTGCTTGTGTTATAATCAAATGGCGTTAGAAAAACGCACACAATTAAATACAAAAATGGAGAGTTACTCAAGAGGTCGAAGAGGCGCCCCTGCTAAGGGTGTAGGTGTAGAAATGCACGCGCGGGTTCAAATCCCGCACTCTCCGCCAAGTGATAACAATCCGAACCCTTGTGTTCGGGTTGTTCTTTTTTTGTTAAAAATTCAGTTTCTTGCTCAAAATCTGGTTGTTCGCTTAATTTAAGTTGTGTGCCTTTATCATCACTAATATTAAAGTAAATTTCGCAATGGTCATCAAACAAAATAACACGATTAACAAACATATCAATTAGTCTTTGTTTTGCATTGTTAAGTGAATAGTCCAAATCTTTGAAAGAACATAAATAAGCATAAACAAGATTTTCATCAAGTGGTTTTATCGTTAACATTTCTCTGCTAATGATTTTTTCTTTTAACTCCTTATTTGCAATTTCAAGTTCTCTCATTCTGTCATTTGTTGTGTCATTGAATATTCCATTTTCAAGTGCACGTAAAAGGTTTGCAAGTTTTTTATTATTCTCTTGCAATTCTTTGTTTAGGTTTTCAAGTATTAAATCTTTCTCTATAAACTTATTATAACTATTTGTAGTTTCTTTTGCTATTGCTTTTAAATTTGCACTTTGCAAAAAGTTTTGTGTTGCTTCTAACACAATATCTTCTATGTATTGTTGTGGAATAGATTTTTTATCACACTTTGCCTTGTTTTTCTTCTTTGTAAAGCATTTGTAATAATTGTAGATTGTTCCAAGTTTGCCTTTACCACTATCTCCCGTCATTAAACCACCACATTTGCCACAAATTAACTTTCCACTAAGAAGATAGTTAACTTCTGTCTTATGATGAGCAGACGTCCTTTTTGACACCTTTAATCTAGCATTTACTTCATCAAAAACTTCTTCGCTAACTATTGCTGAATAAATATTTCTATAAACTGTGTCATCTGCATAAACAACACCTTTATAATTTTCGTTTCTTAACACTCTTGAAACCGAGTTAATACTCCAATCTTTGCCATAGCCATTTTTAATTCCTTTATCTTTTAACATTACAACAATGTCTTTAATCTTCTTGCCAGCCAAATATTCATCAAACATAAGTCTGACAATATTTGCTTGTGTTTCGTTAGTGCTTAATTTAAGGTTTTCAACATTATACCCATAAGGAGTTCTACCACCTGTGAATTGACCTTTAATTCTGCTTTCTTTTAGTCCACGCTTAACCTTTTGAGATAGTTCAGCAGAATAATACTCATTCACACCAATAATAACATTTTCAACCAATCTACCTTCTGGTTTGTCTGAAATATTTTCAGTTGCAGAAACAACCTTAACACCATTGTTTAGTAAAGTTAAAGTGTTTAAAGCACTATCATATCTATTCCTAGCAAACCTATCTAATTTGTAAACCAAAACAGCTTCAAAAGTTTTTTGTTTGCTGTCATATAGCATTTGTTGAAAAGCAGGACGATTATCATTTGTTCCTGTTTTAGCTCTATCAATATACTCACTAACAATCACATATTCATTTCTTTCAGCAAACTCTCTACAAACACGAACTTGACCTTCAATACTTTGTTCAGTCTGACTAGAACTTGAATATCTTGCATATATAACAGCTTTTATCATAATTTACTCCTTAATTTTTAATAATGTTTTTATAAAACTCAATAACTTCAATTAAACTTCTTAATTCAGGTCTTGTATGATTTTTATACTCGTCTTTAACTTTTTCTTCCAACATTGTAATAGATATTGCAATTATTACAGCTAAGCAATCTTGAATAAAAGACTCTTCAATGCTAATTTGTTTAGTTAAATAACCATAAGTATTTGAAGTTTGCCTATACTTCAAATTTTTTTCAATATTTTCATCTTCAATAATCTGCTTCAAATAGTTTTCTCCGTTAACAATATCCATAGAAACCAAATAAGAAACAATATTGTTGATTTTGTTCTTGTAATCAACATCTTTTTTTGTTTCATTTAGATTGTTTAAAAATTCAGTTAGTTCTTTTGTTCCGTAATTCATAAAATCTCCTTTAATTTATATTTACCCATATAACTGCCCCTATAGGGTGTTTATAAGGTATCGGATTTTCATATCTTTTAGCATTAGAAATTATCCAAGCATAAGTGTTTTTGTATGGAAGGTTTTCCACATCATTCAATATACAATGCTTATCTTTATTGTTTTGATAATCCGCCAAGGTTAATTTCTTAGAATCCATTATATCACATTCGCCATAAATATGTTTGGTTCCACTTTGAATTAAATAAACTTTTCCACGAATTTTTGTATTTGAACTTCTAATTTCCCAAATCTTTTCATTAGAAAGAATTTTATTTAACCAAAACTCTTTTATAATCAAACCTTTCATATAAACTCCTAACATACATTAAATTTATAAAACTTATCAAATGTGACTTAAAGTCGGTTGTAAAATAAGTCACATTCTTGCTACTATTATATAAATAAAAATGGAGAAAGTCAATGATTAAAGAAAAAGTTGGACAAAGAATAAAAGAATTAAGAACAAAACAAGGTTTAAGTCAAGAAGAATTTGCTTTTAAGTGTGATTTAGACAGAACTTACATTACAAGTTTAGAAAGAGGCAAAAGAAATATTTCACTTGAAAATTTAGAAAAAATAGCGAAAGCATTTAATATGACTTTAAGCGAGTTTTTTAATTTTTAATACAAAGGAGAAAATATGATAACAATTGAAGAATTTAAAGAAAGGTTTAATGAAATTAAAAATTTGGGTTGGATTAGAACTCATAGAGCAGGAACTACCGGTATTGGCAAAACTTTAGAAGATTTGTTAGGAATTGATGAAAACAATATTCAAGGTCCAGATTTTGGACAATATGAATTAAAATCAATGAGAAAGAATGCCAATAGTATGTTAACTTTAATAACAAAGTCTCCCGATGAACCTGCAGGAGCAAACACACAACTTAGATTAAACTATGGATATAGCAGTAGTGCTTATGATAATGATGAAAAGGTATTACATTCTACATTAAGTGCTACAAGATTTACTCCTATTGCTAATACTGGACATAGTTTAAAAGTTAGTTGCACAGAGGAAAGAATAAATATTATCAACGAAAATTATGAAGTCGTTGCATCTTGGTTAATAGATAATTTAAAAGCTGTAATGGATAGAAAACTATCAGACCAATTTGTTTTTGTTAGAGCAAGTTCTAGAGGAACAGGAGTAAATGAAGAATTTCTTTACGAAGAAGCTTATTTATTAGACGGATTTAATTCTCAATCTATTATCGACTTAATAAATGAGGGACAAATTTTTGTAGACCTTAGAATTGGACAATATCATAGTGGTCCCAACAGAGGAAAAACACACGACCACGGAACAGGTTTTAGAATTTTTGAAAGAAGTCATTATCTAATATTTAATATAAGAAGAATTGCATAACAAAAAAAGAGAGAGAAAATTCTCTCTCTTATTTTTTTCTTAATATAACAATATTTTCTTTGGTCATAGTTTTCACAAGTTTGCCCGTCTCATTTGTTGGAGAGTTCAGTGACGGCATAACCTTATTAATTATATTTCTGTTTATTGTGTAGATGTATTCCATTCCATACTTTTCAGCCATTTCACTAATAATTACATCTGTTTTTAAATTAATATTTTTAACTGTTCTATTACCAACAACCCAATATTGGTAACTATCTTTTTTCATCTTTTTATTGATGCCATATAAACATTTATCTAAATCTAAATAGAAACTAAAAACATCATCTGCCCTAAAGGGGTCAACATCTGAAATTTGTTTTAAGGATTCAGACAAGGTATTACTTCCTAAAAAATCCCATTGAGTTTTTTGTTTATATGGAATTCCACCAAGTAAAGATTTGTCAATAGTCGCAATATTTAAATTATTTTCATCTTCCAAATCTAACCATTGTAAAGATAATCTTGAATATTGTCCGTATGCAACCGTTGTTTGACTATCCCCATAAGGTGGAGATGTAATAACTAAATCTATTGAATTGTCTTCAATTTTACCAAATGATGATAATTTTCTAGTGTCAACGCTATAAAGATTAACATTTGATTGAATATTATTTTTACTTAATATCTGTTTAAAATCATTCATTTTATCAATGTTACGATTTAAGATTAATAAAAAGTCCTTTAATGTGTCAATCTTTGTTTTTAGTATTACTTCTTGTTTTTTTCTAAATAACTTAAACTCACCATTACGAGTATTTGATACTTTTCGTATAGTTTC
>JAFQBZ010000081.1 GCA_017399515.1 Clostridia bacterium
AGCACCAGGTGCTTTTGTGCCTTTAACAATTGTCCAAGCGCGAACTTCTTTTTCACCAGCAGTAAGGTATGAAATTTCACCAAGTGTTTCATAACCCACTTTAATGATTCTCTCTAAGCCGCTTTGCTTTAAACCAAGGTCTTCTAAGAACATTTGCTTTTCTTCATCTTCAAGTTCTGAAAGTTCTTGTTCAATTTTTGCACAAATCACAAGCACATTAGCATTTTCAGTTTTTGCAAATTCTTTAACCTTTCTAACATACTCAATTTCGTCTTCAGGTTTTGCAATGTCACTTTCTGCAATGTTGCAAGCATAAATAACCGGCTTTGTTGTTAAAAGAAAATATCCTTTTGCAAGTTTCTTGTCATCTTCGGTTTCAAGTGCAAGACGAGCAGGCTTGCCTTCATTTAAAAACTCTGTCATTTTTTTGAGAAGTGCAACTTCAGCAGCATATTCTTTGTTGCCTTGCTTAAACATCTTTTCAGATTTTTCAAGTTTTGTTTTAATGCTGTCAAGGTCTGCTAAAGCAAGTTCAGTGTTAATGGTTTCAATGTCACGAACAGGGTCAACTGCGCCGTCAACATGGGTAATGTTTGAATCATTAAAACAACGAACAACATGAACAATGGCATCACATTCACGAATTGAGCCCAAAAATTTGTTTCCAAGACCTTCACCACGAGAAGCACCTTTAACAAGACCAGCAATATCAACAAATTTTAAAACGGCTGGTGTGATTTTTTGTGTGTTATACATTTTGCCAAGCACATCAAGTCTTTCATCTGGCACAGGCACAATGCCAACATTAGGTTCAATGGTGCAGAATGGATAGTTCGCCACATCTGCCCCCACTTTTGTAATCGCATTAAAAAGTGTACTTTTTCCAACATTAGGAAGTCCAACAACTCCAAGTTCCATAAATTTCTCCTTACAATTTGTCACAAATAATTTCTTTTATTTTTTGGTTTTTTAAATCAATTTCAATCATTATTTCTTGATTATGAACATCACTCGAACCACCACCCCAAATCTTTGCCTCTATAAGTTCAACTTCAATTAAAACCTCATTAGGAAGATTTGTGTAACTTTTATAAGTTTCAGGGTGTTTGGTCTTTATTTTATCAATAAACCAAGCATTATTTTTTGGGTGTTCCATCACTTTTGCTTGTCCTTTAAAATAATAAGCACCGATATTGATGGCAACATTAGGGTTTTCTAAAATATTTTTAACTTTTTCAAAATTTTTATCTGTTTGAAAATAAAGTTTTAATCCATCATTAATCAAACATACTTGACTTGCAGACACCACACCATTTTTATTTGCAGTCGCAAGCACACAGAATTTTGTTTGCTCAAATAATGTGATTATCTTGTTTTCGAAATCAATATATTTCATAAAAACTCCTTACCCTGCTATTATACACGATAATTTCCAAAAAATAAAGCATAACCACATATTTTGTGCAACTCTAAAATATAATAAAATCAGGAGAACTTATGAGTTTTTTAATTTTAATCGTCTTATGTCTGGTTCAGGGGCTGACTGAGTTTCTGCCGGTTTCAAGCAGTGGTCACCTTCTTCTTTTCAGCCAACTTTTTGGAATCAACGACAACAACCTTCTTCTTAACCTGTTTTTGCATATGGCAACTCTTGTTGCAGTTGTGATAGTTTATCGAAAAGTCATTTTAAAAATTTTAAAGAAACCCCTTCAACCTTTAACATTCAAACTTTTGCTTTCAACTTTAATCACTTTAGTTTTTGCACTCTCTTATGAACTTTTAAACATTGATAAATATGTAACCCACTTTTATGGCTTCTGCTTTTTAATCACTTCCATTCTGCTTTTTGTGACTCACAAATTTCAAAAACGAGCAAGCGTGGTTTCTGCAAACCCTGAAATTAATTATAAAAGCGCTACACTTGTTGGCGTTGTTCAAGGCTTTGCAGTTCTTCCCGGAATCTCAAGGTCAGGCAGCACAATTTGCTCTCTGCTTCTTGCTGGAAACGACGAAGAAAAAAGCGCGGAATATAGTTTCTTGTTGTCCATTCCAATAATCATTGGTGGGTTTGTTTTTGAACTTTTAAAAATTAAAAATTTTGCTGAAGTTTTTGCAACCACTTCACCACTTGAAATAATTTTTGCATTTGTTTTCACTTTTGCTGTGGCTTTTCTTTCACTCAAACTAACACTTAAAATTTTAAAGAAAAATAAGTTTATTTTCTTTTCAATTTACCTGTTGTTAGTGTCTATTTTTGTGATAATTTACAACTTTGTTTTTTGATTTTTAATTTAATATAAACCACGAAAAAATCAAGCCTTACGCCCTTAACAAATGTTAAAAGTTTGGCTTGATTTTCTTTCGTCACAAATCACTTGTGACAATGGGGGAATTTGTTTTATTTTGATAACTATTTACAATTTCTGGTTGTCTTTGAAGCACTGTTTCTTGTGCTGCATGCTTTTGCTGACGAACTCTTAGATTTGCTTGCACTGTTTCTTGTGCTGCAGTCTTGAGTTTTTGTGCTGCATGCTTTAGAAGTGCTGTTTTTTGACATTCTGTTTGTTGCAGACTTTGTGCTGCAATCAGTCATCTTGTCAGCGCACTTTCTTGTATGACAACCTTTCTTTGTAGATTCTCTACTCATACACGCCACTCTCCTTTCTTTATTTCTAATCTTATTATTTGTTTAAAATTGTCGAATTATACAATCTTTTAAAATTTTTAAAATATTTTTTAAATACTTTTTCACAATCATAAACTCAAACCATTTAACAATATAATCTATTGTCATTTTGAGAGAGCGAAACAAATCGAAAAATCTCGAAATTAATTATTATTTTAAAGCACAAAAAAAGAAGAGATTGCTCTCTTCTTTTTATATTGTGTTAACATATCTAACAATATCTTCGGTGTAACCTTTAATAACAATAGGGTCGCATTTAGCATAAGATTCTTCTCTTGCAGTACTGCTGTTTGTTGTTGAATAATAAATGACAATTTCGTCGAAGTTTTCATAAGTGGTGATAACATAAGCCAAACACCAATAAGAAATAACTCTTGTGTTTCCACCATCATAAACCACAAGGTCTTGTTCTTCAGGGAAATCCATTTCAATAACAATATTATCTTTTTTCATTTCGCTTTGCCAACTGTTATATGTGCCGGCAGAGTCAACATTAACATTTGCTTTAAGGGTTTTCAAATTGTTAAGCCTTTGCATTAATGTCATGTTTGTCATTTCTTTCAACTTTTCAACAATGAGACCAAATGGCTCATCGTTTTTTGTGTAACCTTCATTCTTGATTGGGTTGGTTGATTTGTTATAAACTCTAATAACTGATGGTCTGTCATATTCAAACACAATGTTTTTTCGAACATTTCCCAGAACAATCAGCATTGTAATCACTGCAACCATAAAGAATGACGATACTGCAATAAATATCTTTTTCATTTATGTGTCGTTCCTATTATTAGTCTTTATTTTCTGTTACATCTATTCTATCACTTTCAGCAGATTTGTCAATATCGATTTTTTTATCTGCTGGTTGTTCGCTAGATTTTTTTGTTGTTGTTTTTCTTGTTTTAGGTTTTTCTTCTGCATCAGCAGATTTTGTGGTTTTCTTTGAAGCAGCAGAAGTTGTTTTTGGCTTTTTAGAAACGGCTGTTTTGGTTTCTTTAACCTTTTCTTCTTCTATTTTAGATTCTTTCTTTTCAGTGCTCTTTTCGGCTTGTTTTTCAGCCCCTTTCAAGAGTTCTTTTTCTCTTTTTTCTGCTTCTTCAAGAAGTTTATCAATAATATTTTCATTTTTTTGTTTATTTTCTGCGATTTTTTCTTGATTTTCTTCTTGATTTTTTTCTTCGATGTTTTCAACCTTTGAAATTGTTTTTAAAAGACCATCGGTTGATGTTTCTTCAGTCTTATCTTCTGGTTTTTCTTCTGGTTTAACATCGTCTTTTTTATCTTTCTTATCAATATGCTCAATAATTTCTTCTTTTGATTTGCCTGAAATAATCATATCAACTTCTTCGGCATAAATTGTTTCTTTTTCAATAAGCACATTTGCCATTGTTAAAAGCACAGATTTATTTTCTTTCAAAATCTTTTCGGTTTCTTTTGCACACATATCAATAATCTTTTTAACTTCTTCGTCAATCTTAGCGGCTTGGTTTTCACTGTATGGCATTCTTTCTTGATAAGATCTTCCAAGGAAGATTTCATTGTCGCCACCACAGTAAACCATTCCAATTTCACTGCTCATGCCCCATTCAGAAACCATACGCTTTGCAATGTCGGTTGCACGCTTTAAGTCGTTTGATGCACCGGTTGAAATATCACCAACATAGAGTTTTTCAG
>JAFQBZ010000082.1 GCA_017399515.1 Clostridia bacterium
ACAAAGGCAGAAGTTCCTATTCTTGGAAAGACTGGTACTGGTAACAAGGCTACTGGTTGGAAAGGAACTGGTTCTGCTACTTTCCATTATAACACTTCGATTTTCAGAGAAATGATGTTGAAGTACAAGGAAACTGGTGAAGACATCTATTTTGAAATTCAGGTCACCAATGAAGATCCCACAAGTGCAGCAGGCAGACAGACCCTTGTGTTTGTTGACTGCAACATTGATGGCGGTATTCTTGCAAAGTTTGATGCAGATGGTGAATACCTTGATGAAGATATGGACTTCACTTTTGAAGACTTCAAGATGCCTGAAACTTTCAAGTTGCTTGATGGTATGCAGTAAATTCTTGACCCCTATGTCTTCAATGAAGGCATAGGGGTTTATTTTTATTTATGACGAAAAAAGAAAGGTGGTAAAAACCATGTCTAATTTTAGCAGATTTATGAAGAAGAACAAAATCACAAAGGAAAACACAACTTTTCCTGCAACCAAATCCCTTGTGGATGAACAGGGCAATCCCCTTCCTTGGACAATCAAACCTTTGACTACAAAGGAAAATGATGACATCAGGGATGATTGCATGATTGATGTTCCTGTCAAGGGCAAACCTAATGTTTACAGACCTAAACTGAACACTTCCAAGTACATTGCAAAGATGATGTGTGCTTGTATTGTTGAACCTAACCTGTATGACAAGGAATTGCAGGATTCCTATGGTGTGATGACACCTGAAGATCTTCTGAAAGAAATGATTGATGATCCTGGTGAATATCAGGCTTTTGCAACTTTTGTTCAGGACTTCAATGGTTTCAACACCAACTTGGAAGAAAAGGTTGAAGAAGCAAAAAACTAATTGAAGAAGGTGATGCAGAAGCAAACTTTGCACATTTTGCATTGCAGAAACTTCACATCTTACCTTCTGTATTTCTGAACATGGATGACCAAGAAAAAGCCTTTGTAATTGCTTCAATCAAGATCAGAATTGATAAGGAGAAAGAAGCAGCAAAGAAGGCAAAGGTCAAAAAGAAATAGGACAGTCAGGATTGGTCTGATTGTCCTTTATTTATGCCAAGAAAGGCGGTGAAGAATAATGGCAAGTATTTCAACATCAATTGAATTATATGACAGGGTGTCAGCACCTATCAATAAAATGCTTTCTGCACTTGGAAACATGTGTACTGCATTTGAATCAGTGGAAACTTCCATGGACAGTGGTTTTGACACATCTGCAATTGAAGAAGCAAGAAGGGCAACAGAACAGGCTGCACTTGAAGTGATCCAACTTGGAAATGACATTGAACAGAACCAAGACCATCAGGAAAACTACAACAGATCTGTCAGAAGCGGTGCATCTGCTATGGATGGACTGACCAGGAAGGTTGCAGGTCTTGTTGCAACTTATGTGTCTTTGCAGACAGTTTCAAAAGCAATGGATTTGTCTGACACAATGACACAGACCACTGCAAGACTGGACATGATGAATGATGGTTTGCAGACCACAGAACAGTTGCAACAGATGATTTATCAGTCTGCACAAAGGTCAAGGGGTTCTTATCAGGAATCTGCTGATGCAGTTGCAAAGATGGGAATCATGGCAAAGGATGCTTTCAACAGCAATGCAGAACTGGTTGCTTTTGTGGAACAATTGAACAAACAGTTCACGATTGCAGGAACTTCCCAGGAAGGTGTTTCTGCTGCAATGTTGCAGTTGACACAGGCAATGTCCAGTGGTGTCCTTCGTGGTGAAGAACTGAACAGTGTGTTTGAACAAGCACCAACAATCATTCAGTCTATTGCAGATTATTTGGATGTTCCAATTGGTCAAATCAGGGAAATGGCAGCAGAAGGACAGATCAGTTCTGAAATTGTCAAAAATGCCCTGTTAAGTGCAGCAGAAGAAACTGATGCAAAGTTTGCACAGATGCCTATGACTTGGGGGCAGGTGTTCACATCAGTGAAAAATCAGGCTTTGATGGCATTTCAACCAGTCTTGGACAAAATCAATGAGATTGCAAACAACCCTGATTTTCAGGTGTTTGCTTCCAATGCAGTTGGTGCATTGTCCACAATAGCAATGTATCTGTTGCAGATCATGGAATTTGCAGGAATGGTGGCAACCTTCATTGGTGAAAACTGGTCAATCATTGCACCAATTGTGATGGGAATTGTCACTGCACTTGGTCTTTATGCAGGTGCTTCAA
>JAFQBZ010000083.1 GCA_017399515.1 Clostridia bacterium
ACACAATCAATGGAATTTCTGCAATGATGGAATCCACAAAGGCAGCAGCACAAATGATGGCAACTGGTGCAACCCTGGCAGAAACTGCTGCACAGCATGGTCTGAATGCTGCTTTGATGGCATGTCCTTTGACCTGGATCATTCTTCTGATCATTGCAATAATTGCAATCATTTATGCAGTATGTTCAGCAATTGCAAAACTGACTGGTGTTGCAAATAGTGGCTTTGGTGTCATCACAGGTGGAATCAATGTTGTCATTCAATTCTTCAAAAACTTGGGTCTTTCTGTTGCAAATATTGCCCTTGGAATAGGAAATGCAATTGCAGCACTTGGTTCAAACATGATGACTGCATTCAATAATGCAATTTGTTCAATTCAGTCATGGTTTTGGGGTCTGCTTTCAACTGCAATGTCTGTTGTAGAAGGCATTTGTGCAGCACTGAACAAACTTCCTTTTGTTGAATTTGATTATTCAGGAATCAGTGCAAAAGCAGATGAATATGCAGCAAAGGCAGCAGAAGCAGAAGGAAACAAGCAAGACTACAAGTCCATTGGTGATGCCTTCAATGAAGGTATGTCCACATTTGACACATTCCAGGATGGTTGGGCATCTGATGCTTTCAGTGCAGGTGCTGCATGGGGTGATGGTGTTGCAGACAGTGTTTCAGGTGCATTCAGCATGGATTCTTTTGAAATCCCTGAATATGAAGCAACTGGTTATGATGCAAGTCAGATCCCTGCAAATATTGCTGATACGGCAGGAAATACTGGTTCAATGGCAGATTCCATGGACATCACCAGT
Source organism: Clostridia bacterium (assembly GCA_017399515.1). Taxonomy (GTDB): domain Bacteria; phylum Bacillota; class Clostridia; order Christensenellales; family UBA1242; genus RGIG1681. The sequence goes on from JAFQBZ010000083.1 coordinate 804, forward strand.
GAAGATTTGAAATATCTTCGTGACATTGCAGAAACAGAAGTTGTGAACAGATTCACCACTGCTGAAATCAAAGTGGAAATGACGAACAACAACAATGTTTCTTCTGACATGGATCTTGATGGAATGGTTGACTACCTGGCAACAGGTGTCAATGAAGCAATGGAAAAAGCAGCGGAAGGGGTGCATGAATAATGGCATATTATTTTTACATGGGAAAGATGTTGTGTCCAGTTGCACCTTCCAAGTTGCAATTGAAGATACAAAACGAAAACAAAACATTGACCCTTATCAATGAAGGTGAAGTGAACATTTTGAAGAAGGCAGGTCTGACTGACATCAGTTTTGACCTGCTTCTTCCTAATGTGAAATATCCTTTTGCAACATACAAGTCAGGCTTTGTGAATGCAAAGGTATTCCTGGAACAGTTGGAAAAAATGAAGTCAAGCAAAGAACCATTCCAGTTCATTGTGACCAGGACACTTCCAAATGGAAAAATGCTGTTTGATACCAACATGAAGGTGTCACTTGAAAGTTATGACATCAAGGAAGACAGCAAACAAGGATTTGATGTCACTGTTTCAGTCAAATTGAAGCAGTACAGAGAATTTGGAACAAAGACCTGCAACATCACTTTTGCAGGCACAAAACCCAAAGCAACAGTTCAACCTGCAAGACCTGCAAGTCCTGCTTCCCCTGCACCTGCACAGAATCAGACTTACACTGTCAAGAAGGGTGACTGTCTTTGGAATATTGCAAAAAAATTCTATGGGAATGGTGCAAAGTACACCACAATCTTCAATGCTAACAAAGGCAAAATCAAGAATGCAAACTTGATTTATGCAGGACAGGTTTTGACTATTCCCTTATTGAAGTAAAGGGGGGAACACTTTGAATGTAAATGTAGAACTATTGATTCAGCATGGAAACAAGGTGTTTTCCCCTGCTGTTCAGGAAGGCATCACCTGGTCAACTGAAAGAAAAGGTTGTCCAGGTCAACTTTCCTTCAAAGTGGTGAAAGATGATGTGTTGGATTTCACAGAAGGTGATGCAGTCAGATTGAAAGTGAATGGTGCAAATGTTTTCTATGGGTTCATTTTCAAGAAGAAAAGAGATAAACAGCAAATCATCACTGTCACTGCTTATGATCAGTTGCGATATTTGAAGAACAAAGACACCTATGTCTATGAAAACAAGACAGCAGGTGAACTGATTCAGATGATTGCAGCAGACTTTCAAATGCAGACAGGATTCATTGAAGACACTGGTTTCAAGATTGCTTCCAGGGTGGAAGAAAACACTTCCTTGTTTGATATGATCCAAAATGCCCTTGACCTGACATTGCAGAATCAGAAATACATGTATGTCATGTATGATGATTTTGGAAAGGTCACTTTGAAAGGGTTGGACAACATGCGTTTGAACCTTTTGATTGATGAAGAAACAGGTGAAAACTTTGACTATACTTCATCAATTGATGATAACACATACAACAGAATCAAACTGACTTATGACAATGACAAGACTGGAACAAGAGAAGTCTATATTGCCCAGGATTCCAACAACATGAACACATGGGGTGTTCTTCAACACTTTGACACATTGCAGGAAGGTGAAAATGGTCAGGCAAAAGCAGATGCACTTCTTTCCTTGTATAACAAGAAAACAAGAAACCTGTCCATCAAAAATGCCTTTGGTGATGTTCGTGTTCGTGCAGGATCAATGGTGGTTGTGATGCTTGACCTTGGTGATGTTAAAGTCAAGAATTTGATGCTTGTGGAAAAATGCAAGCATGAATTCAATGAAAGTCAGCATTTGATGACCTTGACATTGAGAGGTGGTGAATTCATTGCTTGATGCAAATGATCTTTTAATTGCTATCAAAAAGGCAGCAAAAGAAGCAGTTGAAGCAGGTCAACCTTGTGACTTCTGCTTTGGAAAAGTCACCAGTGCTTCACCTTTGAAGATACTGGTGGAACAGAAGATGACCCTTGGTGCTGCACAACTGGTTCTGACCAGGAATGTGACAGACTTCAAAACCAAGGTCACAATTGATTGGACTACTGGAACAAAAAGCGGTGGAAGTGGGGATTCTTCCTTTGCTTCCCACAGTCACAGTGTTTCAGGAAAGAAGGACATCACCATTCACAATGGTCTTGCAGTGGGTGATGAAGTCATCCTTCTGAAACAAAAAGGTGGTCAAAAATATCTTGTTTTGGATAGGGTGGTGAATGCATGATACCTTCAACAAATACCATTCTTTCACAAGATTTGGAAGTGGAAACCCTTCCAAGTAAAAACTACAAGATGCAGATTGAACATGATGTCATCAATGGATTTTGTGATGAACTGGAAGCAATGAAACAGGTGGTTTTCAAGATTTTGAACACCGAAAGATACCAGTATATCATTTATTCATGGAATTATGGGATTGAACTTCTTGATTTGTATGGTGAACCAGTCACTTATGTATGCCCTGAACTTGAAAGAAGAATCACAGAAGCATTGGTTCAGGATGACAGAATTGATTCTGTTGATTCCTTTGTTTTTGATGTTACAGAGAAAAGGACAGTCAAAGTGACATTCACAGTCCACACAATCTTTGGTGGAATTGAAGCAGAAAAGGTGGTGAATTTCTAATGTACGAAAATATTACTTATGAAGATATTCTTCAAAGGATGCTTGACAGAGTTCCAAACAGCATGGACAAAAGAGAAGGTTCAATCATTTTTGATGCCCTTGCCCCTGCTGCTGTTGAACTGCAATTGATGTATATTGAATTTGACATCATCTTGACTGAAACCTTTGGTGACACTGCATCCAGGGAATATCTGATCAGAAGGGCAGCAGAAAGGGGTGTCATTCCTTATGCTGCAACCAATGCGGTTCTGAAAGCAGTTGCAACACCTTCCACAATCAATGTTGCAGTTGGTTCAAGATTTTCTTTGAATGAACTGAACTACATTGTGACTGAAAAGATTGCAGATGGTGAATACAAGGTGATGTGTGAAACCACTGGTGTGATTGGCAATTCCTATTTTGGGGATCTGATTCCTATCAATTACATCCAGGGGTTGGAAACCATCAAAATCACTGAACTGTTGATTCCTGGTGAAGATGAAGAAGACACTGAATCCATCAGGGAAAGATATTTTGCAACCTTTGACACAAAACCTTATGGTGGAAACAAAAAGGACTATATTCAGAAGACAAATGCACTTGCAGGTGTTGGTTCAACCAAGGTCAAACCTGTTTGGAATGGCGGTGGAACAGTTCTTCTGACAATCCTTGATTCTGAATATAACAAAGCAAGTGACACCTTGGTTCAGTTTGTTCAGAATGAAATTGATCCCACAAAGGATGGAACTGGTGTTGGTATTGCACCAATTGGTCATGTGGTGACAGTGCAGACTGCTGATGAAGTGGTTGTCACTATTTCCACCAACATCACTTTCCAGGAAGGTTATTCTTTTGACAGTCAGAAAACTGCAATTGAAGAAGCAATCAATGCTTATCTGCTTGAAATCAGAAAAATTTGGGCAGATGAAACTGCAACAGTGGTCAGAATTAGTCAGATTGAAACAAGAATCCTGAATTTGACTGGTGTTGTTGACATCAACAGCACAAAAATCAATGGTGCAGCATCCAACTTGGTGTTGGGTGAATATGAAATTCCAGTGTTGGGTGGTGTGTCAAATGGTTAGAGATGTGAACCTAATTGAACACCTTCCCCTTTTCATTCAGGTGTATAGAGAAATTCACCTGATTATGAGTGCAGAAAACCCTGAATTTCAGTTGCTTGCTGATGAATCTGAAAGAATTAAAAACAATCAGTTCATTCAGACATGTGACCTTGAAGGAATTGCACGATTTGAAAAGATATTGCACATCAGTCCTTCTTCTGATGACACCCTTGAATCAAGAATTTCAAGGGTGATGATCAGATGGAATGACATTGTTCCTTATACCTGGAAGGTCTTTCTGACAAAACTTGACACCCTTTGTGGTGTTGGAAACTATGATGTGATTCCAAACTTCAAGGAATATGCTTTGAAGATTATCACACACCTTGACATGTATGGTCAGGTGGATGAATTAGAAAAGTTGCTTGACTACATGATGCCTGCAAACATTGTGGTTGATTCAGACAATGAATTGCACTATGACTTGAAAAACACCCTGTTCTTTCCAAGTGGAATGTGTCTTTGCAAAATGTATGAATTGACTGATTCCTACAAGGCAACATTCACCTTCAATGGTAATGCAAATGTTGCAAGCATCTGTTCAGGAACATGTGAAGTTGAAATCACAGATTCTTTTCAGGATTCATTCAGTGTTGCTTCTGAAATGCACACTGGTTCAAATGTATCAATAACAAATATGATTCAAGCATAAGAAAGGCGGTAATGTTAAAATGGCAGAATTTAGACCCATGGTCATCACCAACAAAGGTCAGGCATTGATTGCAAAGATGATGTCAGGCAGTGGAAAGATTGAATTCACCAAGATTTCTATTTCTGAAACTGCATATTCTGATGCACAGATCCTTGCAATGACTTCCATTGGTGGTGTAAAACAGACAACCCTTGTTTCCAGGGTTACAAAGACAGGAAACGCAGCAGTCCAGGTTGAAGGTGCTGTCACTAATGATGCACTGACTACTGGATATTATATGAAGACAATTGCCCTTCATGCGATTGACCCCAATGATGGTGAAATCATTTATGCAGCATGTGGTGCAAGTGTTCCTGGTTGGATGCCCCCATTCAATGGTGTGTCCACAAGTGGTGCTTTCTTAAAACTGATCACCACTGTTTCCAATGCTGATGATGTCACAATTGAAGTTGATCCTGCTGCTGTTGCAACAGTGGGTGACATTCAGGATTTGCAGAAGCAGATTTCTGATTTGCAGGCTTTTGTTGGTTACACTGACAATGACATCTATGGTGTTGAAGTTGACTTCAAGAACAAGAAGTTCACAAGACTTGCAGGTGCTGTTTCCATGACACCTGGTGCATCTTTTGATGCAGTTCAGGCATTTGGTGGAAGAAAAAGATGTAATGTGACAGATGCAGGTGAAGTCATTGCATACTATGGTGATGCAGGCTATTCTGAAACTGGTGTGCTTACTTCTGCAATCACTATTGGTGAAGGTGATGCAGCAGTCACTTATGCAGTAGGCACAAAGGTTCAGGTCATGGTTGAACAACCTAAATTCTATTATAAAGTTGTTCCCCTTGAACTGGAAAAGGTTGAAGGTGGCAAAGGCTTCCACATGCGAAAGGTCAGATATTATGTATCTGATACCAAGAAAGCAGGTTTCAAACTTCATCCTGCATTCATTCAGGATGGTGTTGAAAAGAATGTCATCTATTTGTCTGCTTATGAAGGCAGTCTGTATGATACCAGTGAAGGCACTTACATCCTTAATGATGCACAGGTATATGCAAGCGGTGATGTTCTTTCTTCCATTGCAAATGCAAAACCTGCAAGCGGTCTGACACAGAACCTGACCAGGGCAGTTTGTAGAAGTCTTGCAGCAGCAAGGGGTGCAGGTTGGTCACAGCAGACCATTCAGGCAGCAACTGCAACTGAACTTCTGTTCCTGATTGAATATGCATCTTTCAACATGCAGTCCAACATTGGTGCAGGTGTCACAAACAAGACTGATGATGGTGCAACTTCCATGACTGAAATCACTGGTGCAACCACTAACCTTGGCAATGCAACTGGTTCAGTGACCAACACAAATGGTTTCAATGTTGTCACATATCGTGGTGAAGAAAACTTCTTTGGTAACATTTGGAAGTGGATTGATGGAATTAACATCTACAACTATGGTGTTGGTTCTGTTCACATTGCAGATCATGGTTTTGCAGACAACACTGATGCAGATCCTTATCAGGATGCAGGCATCACTATTTGTGGTGCAAATGGATATGTTTCTGCTTTTGGTTACAATGAAGACTTTGACTGGTTGTTCATTGCTTCTGAATGCAGCGGTTCTTCTGCACTTCCTGTTGGTGACTACTTCTACCAGGTAAAAGCAAACAATTCCTGGACTGTCGCTCGTTTGGGCGGTAGTTGGGCTAATGGTACTTATGCGGGCGGTTTCAGTTGGGGTGTGTATTATGGTTCGGGTATTCGTCATCGTAATGTCGGCGGTCGCGTGCTGTATGTACCACAGTAAACAGGTTTATAAATAATTAAAATATGGGCAACATGTGCTGATTTTCTTTCACGAAAGAGCAAAAACCAACTACAAACCAGTCAAACACCTAAAAAACCAGTAAATTCTGTCACTAAATTGGGCAGTAATTGGAATAATGGTACTAATGCAGGCAGTTTCAATTGGAATGTGAATAATGGTTCAGGTAATCGTAATCGTAATATCAGCGGTCACTTACTAAATGCATAAATAAGAACCCCAAGGTGTGCAAACCCTGGGGTTCTTCCATGTGATCCTGTTGCCCTGCCACTTGGCAAAACACAAAAAGATGAAAGGTTGTATTGGTAAACTTAAAGTTGAAGATTTGACCATTCAAAGTGCATACAAAAGGAAATGATGTCATGAAAAGATATGGGAATCTGTATGAACAAATCTATGACATGAAGAACCTTGAACTTGCACACCAAAATGCAAAGAAGGGAAAAGGATGGTATAAGGAAGTCAAGATGGTTGATGAAAACCCTGAATATTATTTGGGGTTGCTGCAACAGATGCTGATCAACAAAACATATCACACTTCTGAATATCAGACTTTCATCAAGAAGGACAGTGGAAAAGAAAGAGAAATCTTCAAACTTCCTTATTTCCCTGACAGAATATGTCAATGGGCAATCTTGCAAATCATTGAACCCATACTTTTGAAGAACTTCACTGATGACACCTATTCTGCTATTCCAGGAAGGGGAATTCATTTGTGTCTTCAAAGGTTGAATCATGCAATGCAGACAGATGTTCCAAACTGTCAATATTGCTTGAAGATTGATGCAAAGAAGTATTATCCATCAATAAATCATGACATCCTGAAACAGAAATACAGAAGACTGTTCAAAGATGATGACCTGCTTTGGTTATTGGATGAAATCATTGATTCCACACCAGGTGACACAGGAATTCCTATTGGAAACTATATTTCACAATACAGTGGAAACTTCTATTTGTCAGAATTTGATCACTGGATGAAGGAAGTCAAACATGTGAAATATTATTTCAGATATATGGATGACATTGTGATATTTGGAAGAACCAAAGAAGAACTTCATCAGTTGCTGAAAGAAATTGAAGAATATTTCAGGGTCAAGTTGAAACTGAAAATCAAGGAAAATTGGCAGGTCTTTCCAACTTATGTCAGGGGTGTGGATTTTGTAGGTTATAGATCTTTCATGAACTTCAAACTTTTGAGAAAGTCAACCTGCAAAGAGTTCAAAAGAAAGATGAACAGATTGAACAAGAAAAGACTGAAAGGTCAAGAACTGAACTATTCAGAATGGTGTTCAATCAATTCATATAAGGGATGGTTGCTTCATTGTGATAGTTATAGATTGCAAGAAAAATATGTCAGACCTTTGGAAGCATGGTCTGATTGCTATTATCAAACACACATTAAAAAGAAAGGCGGTAAAAAGTCATGAAAGATTTTGGAAGACAAAGAAGCACTGTAAAGCCTGATGAAATGGTGATGGATGAATTCAGTGTTTGGATTCATTCTGACATCCAGGAAGTTTCTGAACCTGGTATTGATGACCAGGAAGGGTTCACTGGTTATGAATTCAACATGGTTCAGTACACCAAGGATGAATTCATCATGAAGCAGGCTGAAATCAGCAAGGAAACAAACAAGATTCTGAACACAATGTTGGGGGTGAATGAGTAATGAAAGACATGGAATTTATTGCAAAGCAGTACAACAGATTCATGCAGATGTCTGTTCAGTCTGCAAACCTATCTGATGATCAGGCAATGGAAATTGCTGACCTTTATCCTGATTGGATTCCAATGAAGTCCTATGCAGTGGATGAAATGGTCAAGTATGGTGTCAATGCTGATGGTGAAACACAGTTGTATAAGTGCATCCAGGCACACACCAGTCAGGCTGATTGGACACCTGACACTGTTCCTGCACTTTTCAAGGCTGTTGGTTTCACTGACAGTGGTGTTGCAGTTTGGACACAACCCCTTGGTGCAACTGATGCATACATGAAGGGTGATGTGGTTTCCCACAATGATCAGATTTGGGTGTCCACTTGTGATGCTAATGTTTGGGAACCTGGTGTCTATGGATGGGAAGTTCAGTCCTAACCTGAACAAGTTATCAAGTACAACAATAAAACCCTTATATGACCTTATATGAAGGTTATATAAGGGTTTTTGACATCAGGAAAGGCAGGTGGTGAACATTGAAGGAACTTCTTGTGCAAACTTACACGATAGCACTTCCCATTATCTTGACAGCATTGATGGGATATATTGTGTGGTTGTTACAGAATCAAAAGAAAGATAGGGATGCAAACAGCAAGGGAACAATGCTTCTTTTGCGTGTGCAACTTATCGAATATCATGACAAATACACCAGTCTTGGTGAAATACCAAGTTATGCTTATGAAAATTTCATTGAAATGTATGAAGCATATCATGCACTTGGTGGAAATGGCATGATCACAAAAATGAAGCATGAAATTGAAGAACTACATTTGAAACAGAAAGGATGAAAAACATGAAAAATATCAACTGGTTGGTACGAATTAAAAACAAGAACTTTTGGGTTGCAATCATTCCTGCGGTGCTGCTTCTGATTCAGGTTATTGCAGCAGTATTTGGTTTTGAAATTGACCTTGGTGACCTTGGAAACAGACTGCTTGATGTGGTCAATGCTGCTTTTGCAGTCATGGTCATTTTGGGTGTTGTCAATGACCCCACAACTGATGGTCTTTCTGATTCCAAACAGGCTTTGACTTACACTGAACCCAAGAAATAAAGAAAGAAGGTAAACGATTATGGCAGATAACAAGAAACCTAATTTGAATATGCGTTATTACAATGGGGAAATTGATGATGATCTTCCCTATGTTGGCGGTTTGAATTTGGATGAAGAAACTGGTTTGATCTATGATGAAGAAGGGGATGTGGTGGATTTGGACACCATTGCTGCTTTCTGTCAGGGTGATGGAAAGGGGGATGAAGACTAATGGAATTCACAAATAGTCCTTTGGTTACATATACCAAATTAAGTCCTAACCATTCAGGTCAAAGAAACCATGACATTGACACCATCACCATTCATTGTGTGGTTGGTCAGTGTTCTGTTGAAGTCCTTGGAAGCATTTTTGCACCTGAAAGCAGACAAGCATCTTCCAACTATGGTGTTGGTTATGATGGCAGAATTGGAATGTATGTGGAAGAAAAGAACAGATCCTGGTGTTCTTCCAGTGCTGCAAATGACCACAGAGCAATCACCATTGAAGTTGCTTCTGATACAACTGAACCTTATGCAGTCAATGACAAGGCATTTGCTGCACTGCTTGACCTTGTGACCGACATCTGCAAAAGAAACAACATCAAGAAGTTGGTTTGGTCAACTAAAAAGACTGACAGAGTAAACCACAAGAACGGATGCAATCTGACAGTTCACAGAGATTATGCAAACAAGTCCTGTCCTGGTAAATACCTTTATGACAGACACAATGAAATTGTTGCAGAAGTCAACAAAAGACTTGATGCAGGTGAACCTGAAAAGTCTGATGTTCTGTATCGTGTTCAGGTTGGTGCTTTCAAGAACAAGGTCTATGCTGATGCACAGTTGAAGAAGGTCAGTGAAGCAGGCTTTGACACTTACATGGTGCAAATTGACGGATTCTATAAAATTCAGACTGGTGCTTTTTCCAAGAAGGAAAATGCTGATGCTATGCTTGAAAAAGTGCAGGCAGCAGGTTTCAATGCTTTCATCACTACAAAGGGCGGTCAGGCAGTTTCCACTGCTGCACCTGTTGTGAAGAAGGAAATCAAGGTTGGAAGCACTGTCAGACTGAAAAAGGGTGCAAAGACATATACTGGTGGAAATCTTGCTTCCTTTGTGTATAATAGAGATCACAAGGTGAAGGAAATCAATGTTGACAGGGTGGTTATCACCTTCAACAACATTGTGGTTGCAGCAGTCAAAAAGTCTGATTTGACCCTGGTTGAATAAGTGTCCATTGCTATCAGTTAGAAACTGGTTAGTAACAAACAAGTGAAAAATGCTTGAAAAATCAAGGTTTGGAACTATCAAAACGTTAGTTTTATCTATCAAAATCAAACAAGCCTTGTTTTTCAACAAGGCTTGTTTTTTTGTTCCGTTTTATTGATCTGTAATTTTTTTGTGCGTTACTGCATAATAAAGCATTACAAGTGCCGCGCTTAGAAGTATTCCGCCGATTATATCGCTTAGCCAATGCACGCCGCTTATTAACCTACCAATTACCATAAACAAAGTAAAACAGGTAAGCGAAATATTTATTGATTTTCTTAAAATGATATTTTTAATGCGCTTTTTAAATTGCAAAATTGTAGTTATATTTACCGTTAAAACAAGCAGGGTGGTGGATGACGGATAAGAAGTTTCTAAAAAACCGTTTATTAAGGTTGGGCGGTAGTTTATAACAAAACTTTCAAACAATAAATATGCGGCAATTACTATTATGTAAAAGACGCCAAGCGCAAGTATATCAAAATCTACCTTTAATATATTGCGCCTTTTTATCCACTGCACAAGACCTAAAAGTGCAAATCCGAACCCTATAAAAACGCTAACTAAACCGAGCCAGTCTGTTATGGTGTAAAGTGATAAATTCACGCCTGTTAAATTGTGAAAAAAGCCGTTAATTGTAGCAAAACCTACAAAAGAACCGCGAGGCCCTATGGGTGAAACGTCAATAAGAATAACGCCTGCCGTCCAGACTGCAAAGGCAAGTAAAAAGCCAAAACTAATACAAAATTTTTTCAAAACAAATCAACCTTTCTTATTTGATGAACAAATTATAAGAAAGATGAGAATAATATAAAAGAAAAAGGGTGTCACGTTAGGACACCCTTTTTGACATTACTTTTTAAGTAGTAAAAGTGATTTAATTATTAAAAATGCAAATATAAAAATTGCGGCGTAAACCTGTTGTCCGATAATAAAAATTGCCACACCGAATATGCTTAATATTAGCGAAAACTTTGTTTTATGTTTTACCCAGAATGACAGGCTTACGTTTTGAAGTGAAAGCGTTAAAACACCAAAAATAACCGTTATGGTAACAAAGCAAAGATATATAATTTTTATATAGCATGCAGACAAAGTCAAGTTAAGCAATGATACCGCGGCAATGTTACCGTTTTGGTTTTGTGCGAAAAAAGGTAGAAATAAAAAGAGCGATACAATGCAGTCAAGCAAACCGAGTGCGTTGTCGCAAAGATTTCTTTGTTTTTGGCGGGTGTTTTGCTCGGCAAGGTTTAAAAGTTCATCGCTTGAAAGCAACTCATCAACCGTTACCGAAAACAATTTCGCTATCGTTTTTAAAGAGTCTATATTTGGATATCCGCGTCCCGATTCCCACTTAGAAACGGCGGTGCGCGAAACAAAAAGTTTATTGGCGAGTTGTTCTTGAGTAAGGCCTTTTTGTTTTCTGAGTTCTTGCAGTTTTTCATTAAATTCCATAGTGCGTTCCTCTTTTCTTTACCCTAAAATTTTACCACGAAAAATCTTGCGTTTCAATAAATGACACAATTAGTATCGCGCTTCTTTGTACTTTTCGCCCAACTTTTAGCATAAAAAGGTAATATTATTAACTAAAATTGAAATTTTGTTAAAATTTTTTCAAAGTTGTTGATTTATAGTTGAGTTTTAGATATAATATATTTGGTGAAATTTGTAAATAATTTCAAATAATTATAGGAGTGTTATTTTCATGACAACTAACAAAACCGTTATCAAATGGCTTGACGAAATGAAAGAGCTTCTTAATCCCGACCAAATCGTATGGATTGATGGCTCTGATGAACAGCGTGAGGCTCTTCGTGCCGAGGCTGTTAAGACCGGTGAACTCTTTAAATTGAATCAGGAGGAACTTCCGGGTTGCTACCTTCACAGAACAAATCCTAACGACGTTGCACGTGTTGAGGACCGTACATTTATCTGTACATCTACTAAAGAGATGGCTGGTCCTACAAACAACTGGTGTGACCCCAAAGAAATGTATGCAAAGCTTTATGATATAGCTCGTGACAGCTACAAGGGCCGTACAATGTACGTAATCCCTTATTCAATGGGACCGATTGGCTCACCGCTCGCTAAGATTGGTATTGAGATTACTGATTCGGTTTACGTTGTACTCAATATGCTTATTATGAC
>JAFQBZ010000084.1 GCA_017399515.1 Clostridia bacterium
AAGCATGAACCAGTTCATGTCTGATCACTTGTTTTCTGTACTTTTCCAGGTCTTCCATGCTGCCTGGGGTGTTTTTGAAGGTGTCAATGACAATCTTCTTGGTGCTGAAATCACAATATCCATCATTGTTTTCCAAGATGTCATCTTGAACCTTGTCAGATTCAATTATTTCATATTTTGTTCCAAGCACTTCAACTGTCATTGTTTTTCACCTTCCCTTTATGTTTTAGTCAAAACTGAATGTGTCAGGCATCAGGATCTTGCTGACACCATAACGCATTGAATCCATACCATGTGAAAATTCATGGTCAGGTTTGTCTGTTGGTTTTCCATCTTTGTCTTTTGACCAACAATAGTTGTCAATTTCCTTCCTGAATTCCACACATCTTGGATGGATAATAATTTCATAGTTCTGAATCAACTGAATTCCATGGTTGACAGAATCCTTTCCCTTTCTTGAAGGTTCAGCCTTGATTCCTTCTTCCTGCAATTCAGCAATGGACTTTGGTTCTGCATTATCACATACAATCCTTTGTCCACCATATCCTTTTTCTTTGATTGCAGCAGCAATGACTTTGTTTGTCACCCCTGTTTTATACCATTCATCAAAGATATATATTTTCATGTTGGTGTTGTCCACCAATTCACAAACAAATGCATTTGGGTCTGTAAAACCAAAGTCAAGGTTGAATGCAGACTTTATTCCAGGAATTTGTCTGATCACATTCACATCAAAGTCTTCAACCCTGTGATTTGGATAGATCAGACCTTCTGCAATACCCCATTCACCTTCACCTTCAATTCTGTATCTTCTTGGGTTCTTTTCTTTCATCTTCAAGAAGATGTTTCTGTCTGCTTCATCCAACCATTCATTGCATTCCCATGTGGTTGTTTTCACAAAAGTGTCTTCATCATATTCATCAAAGAACCTTGCTTTCAACCAAGATGTTGCAGACCATGGGTTGAAGGTCAATGTGATTTGCTTGAAATATCCATCAGGAACTTCACCACGAATGGACATATCCAGTTTGTTGAAGTCATCTTCATTTGATATTTCATAGGCTTCTTCAATCCATACCCAACAAAGAACACCATAATCAACTGAAATGGATGTAATTTTCAAACCATCATCAAGACCCCTGAACAGAATTTTCTGTCCTGTGTACTTATGAACAATTTGCATTGGTGAAACAGTGCAATCAAATTCATCATCCATCTTCAATTTGTGAATTGCCCATTTCAAATCAGAATAAACAGAATCACGAAGTGTGTTTCCATACCTTCTGACACAAAGACCATTGGATTCAGGATATTTCTTCAACTTCCTGATCATATCAAGGGCAGTGGTCTTTGATTTCTTTGAACCTCTGCTTCCTTTGCAAACTCTATATCTTTTTCTTGTGTTTACAAAGTCACCATAATTGTGACCAATGATTTGTTTGAAGTCCAATATTTCCATCATGGGCATCACCAATCATCAGGAACAGAATCAACCAGGATGACCTGATTTGCAGTGACATCAATCTTTTCTTTGGAAATACCAAGGATCTTTGCAAGTTCACCTGCTGCTTTCAGTCTTTCTTTTTCATCAGGTGCTTTTGTCATTCTTCTTGCTTCACTGCATCCATCACCAATGCCTTCAACCACAACTATTTCAGATTGTGATTCACCACGCAAAACAGAAGTCAAATATTCCATGACTTCCTTTGCATCAGCAACTTTTTCTGATTCTATTTTAGCAACCTGTTCTTCAATATATTTTTTCAGTTCAGGCTTGAATGGTAAGTTTCTTTTTTCGGTTGAGTTTGGTTTAGGTTCTTCTAACCATTGATAAGCAACTTTTGCTGTGTATTTTGAATATCCTGCCGCAAGTGCAGCCTTATAAGAATTTCCCTTGTTGATTATATATTCAGTTGCAAAACTTCTTTCCTTGTCATTCAACAAGACTGACACCTGCCTTTCTGATATAAATAAAAAAGAACAGACAGATTCTGCACCTGCCTGTTCCTTGACCCTTTGGGTCATTATAATTGTATCATTAAAACATAGTGTCATTCAATGACCTAATAGTGTCAAATTGTTTCTATACATGGAATTTTTATGTTTTTCAATGCTTCATTATGAATTCTATGAACTTGTTTCAAAGACAATTCCATTTCATTTGCAACTGCTTCCCATTTCAAGAATTTCAAATATCGCAAATTCAAAACAAACTTCTGATCATTGTCTGCAACTTGATTGATCACTTGATTGATTTCAATTTGCAAATCAACATATCTTGCAATTTCAGCATCAATGATTTTTTCAAGTTCAATGATTTTTTCAATTGCTCTGACAAAGGCAGGTTCTGTGTTTCTTGTTCCTGAACTTGGCATTCCTGACAAATTTGGTGAAGAAACACTTGTTGATAAAACCCTTAATTGTTCAAGTTTTTCAAGATCACAATTTATCAAATCATTCAGTCTATATGCTTGCCTTAAATACTGTTTGGGTGTCACAAATATCACCTTCCTTTCCTGGTTCAAGGTTCAACATATTTTGGTTCAAGATGTGGAACTGTCAAAAACCCTGTGTTTTCAAGGGTTTTCTGAATTTGGAATGGTTCAAGGTTCAAGATAAGATGTCTTTTTTCTCTTAATAGATATTTTTAGAAGTATTATGAATTTTCATTGTTTTTCTATTATGTACTAATAAGTTAAAGACATCTTGAACCATCTTGAACCAAGAACCACAAACCCTTGTGAAATCAACACTTTTTCAGGTTCAACATGTTTCCATTACAACCTTGAACCAATCTTGAACTGACATCAAACATCTTGAACTTTTGATGCATACATGTCAGCAGTGTGTGTCCACAACACTGTTTCATACTTCCTGATTGCTTTGTCAAAAGAATCCCATGCATCCTGTCCTTCATAAGCACCCATGTGAAATCTGATGCAAAGCATTTCTTCTTCTGTCAGATTGATGAACTGTGAAAGCAGCATGACTGACTTGTCACCATGACCTTTCATCATTCTGTTAGGATTGTGAATCCAATCAGGGTTCTTTGAAATAGGTGAACCTGTTCCCATCACCACTGTGTCCATTGCATTCTTGTCACAATAGTCATCCAGTTTGCACACATCATGGAACATTCCCACAATGTATGGGGATTCAGGTCTTGTCCACTCAATGTTCAACTTTTCAGTCATTTCCACAAGGTCTTCCATCACTGCAAGTGAATGATCAAACAGACCGCCTGTGTAGTTGCCATGATGACTGATTGCAGCAGGCTTCATGAAGAACCCCTGACTGATCAACCATTCAAGAAGGTCAACACTGACCAGTGGTGTTCCATCCTTCAACTTCATGACTTCCAGGAACTTGTTTTGTCTGTCCTTGTCATTATTCATGTTCATCATCTGTTGCACCTTCTTCCTTTTCAAAATAGACCATGGATTCTGTTGTCAACAGCACTGGTGGAACAATAGAACCCTGGATGTATAAATACACTTTGCCTGTTTCCTGAATCTGCTTGATTTCATCAGGTGTCAGTTCCCAACAACTTTCAACACCCATTTCACCATTGTCAGCATTGGTGTATTTGGTCACTGGAAGATCCTGACAACCTTCCAGTGTATAAACTGCATTGCATGTGTCTGTTCTAACTGGTTTCATAATTATCTGAATTCCTTTCCTGTTTTCTTATGCTTGAAGGTGATTCTACCGATCACTTCAAATCCTGCAAACCCTGCTATGTCATGGATAACATGCACCAGGTCTGAAACCTTCTTTTCAAGTTCGTTTTCTGCCTTGATGATTTCCTTTGTTCCATGGTATGCAGTAGGGTCAGGATAACCTTCTGAATTATAAAAAGGATTTCTTTTGTTCATCAGCCTTTCCCCCTTTCAAGTTTGATGCCTGCTTCATCCCAAAGGCATTTGTGCAGGTCATCAAGTGTCACATATCCCTTTTCAAAGGAATCATATAAATCAAGACAGAAGTCAGCAAACCTTTCTTCCCTGGACTTTCCATCCACAACCTTCTTCATCAACTGACCATATTTGTCATGAAGAACCATCACTGGAATTGCAAGCATCAAGAAAAAGGCTTTGTCAGATGCTTCTTTTGTTGCATCCAGTTTCATCTGTTGGAAGTCACTGGTTTTCACATTGATGACAGGTTCATGGTTTTTCTTTCCAAGCCTTCTTCTTTCTGCCCTGTTCATGATGTCACCCCTTAATATGTAATGTCATCAAATACAACAGGGATCAGGTTCTTGAAATCTTCAAGCAAAGGTCTTGTGACTTCACGCATCTGCGGATGTGCTGCATTTGCACATCTTAACTTGAAGAAGGTTCGCCATTCACGCAAGTTTGCAGTCATAACCACTTCTGTCTTCAAACTGTTGGGAAGAACCGCCCTTGCTTCCTGTGCTGTGTGACCAATGTCAAGCAGTTTGAAATATGCATCTTCACAAGATTTCATTGCTGCCTTCCAAGTTTCCCAACCTTCTGACTTGTAGTCTAAATAATGGGGGATGATGCAGGTGATTTCAGAACCAAAGTCATCCTTGGAATAATTGCAATATCTTGTGGATTCCTGACAGTAGGATGCAATTCTGTGTCTGACAATCTCATGACTGACACCCCTGTCAACCACAAACTTCACTGTGACAGAAGCATGTTCAAGGACTGCTTCATGACCCCTTTTGATAATTCCTGCAACAAACTTTTCTGCACTGCCTTCTTCAATTTTGCCTTCTGACTTATAGCAAACCCTTCCACATCTTTCAATCTTGTTCAGGATTTCCTGTCCATTGACATCACCATAAATCTGTGTATATGCTCTAATTGCCTGCATTACTTTTCACCTATCCTTTCAAAAGTTCTATTGATTTTCTGTTTCATTACTTCAAGCACTTCTTCATCACATGCAAGAAGGAAGATGACCTGATCAAGAACCAGTTTCACATCTGCCAATTCTTCCACCAGGTTCTGTTCCACTGTGCTTCTTTTATAGTCAGGAACAGGTTGACCCTGACCATTGATCCTGAAATGCTTGCAAATTGCCTGTGTCAGTTCAGACATTTCTTCAATCAACTGCTGCAACTGACATTCAAGTCCATAGTGGTCTGCAATCTTGAACCTTGGATCATTTCTGATCATCTGTTGCAGCATCCTTGTATAGTTGGATGCTTTGTCCAAGTCTTCCTGACCATTCTTCAATTCATGTCTGTATTGGTATTTGTAGGAATTCAGTTCACAAAAGGCTTCTGTCTTTTCATGACCAAACTTGTCCACCATTTCTTCAATACATTCTTTTCTTCCTGGGATATTGTAATGACCAGGATGAATCACATTTGACAATTGTTTCACCTGCTTTCTAATTGATCCATTTTATAATTGGATTGCCTGAAAAACCTTTTTCCCATACAAACCAGGCATAAGCAACTGCACTGGACTGAATCTTTTCAAAGTCACCATTCATTGCACACAATAGTCTTGAAGAACTGACATAAACAACTTTTGGTGGATTGTTCAGGAAGAACTGCTTTCTTGCTTTTCCTTCAAGGAATTGCAGTTTCAGAAACATTGCAACCTTTCTTCCTGGTTGAACACTGTCCAATGCTCTTTGAACAAATTCCAGTGCAAATTTGTATGGTGGATTTGTTATGATGTCACCTTCAAAATCATCAAGGGTTTCTTGAAGGAAATCCATTGGTTCAGTGTCACCATAACCACGATAAATCAAATCAGTTGCAATGACTTCATGTCCTGCCTTTTCAAGAACCTTTGCAAGATGACCTTCACCACATGCACATTCCCAAACAACAGGTGCAAACTGTTCTTCTTCAAGCAGAAGTTCCATTGCTTTTGGTTCAGTTGCATAGTAGTCATGTTCATGTCTTTCAGATTCTGTGTGGTTAGAAGCACCCAAAGTCTTATAAATACTGTTTTGATTACCTGTCCAATCTCTACTTTGCTGCTCTCTCTCTCTCTCTCTGCTATGTGTTTCATACATTAAAGTTTCACCCCTTTCCAATCAAATTCAGCACCACATTTGGAACACTTTTGTGGTTTATACTTTTCAGGATTTCTGACCATAGGAAAATGAATTGCTTCTTTGCAATTTGGACAACCAAGATAAAAGTCACTCATGAAGTCATCTTGTATCATTTCAGGTTTCACCATCCTGACCACCTTCCTTTCTTGTATCATGCAAAGATACATTGAAATCAAAAAATTTTGGAAGCATCACTTCAAACATTGCTTCAAAAATTGCAACAGGAATGGAATTGCCTGCTTGATGATACAAAGTTCTGTTCATCTTGTTATCTTCAACCTGACATGTGGATTCTGCTGCAAAGAAATCTTCATCTGAATATCCTTGCAATCTCCAACATTCCAGTTCAGTCAAATATCTGTATTTTCCACCGCCCAAATCAATAACCTGTGCAGGTGTTCTGTCCTGTCTTGTTGTGATGGTGTTTGCAAAATCCTTGATGATAGTTGCCCTTCTGATTCCCTTTGCACCTATAACAGAATAGACACTTGGTTGTGTTACCATGTAACAATCAGAAACTTCTTTTTCCAGGAACAACTGAATGTCTTTCATAGGTTTCTTTTGCATTAGGTCAAAATCAAATGCTTCATCATTCAAAACTGAAACTGTGAAAACCCTTTGTCTTGCCTGGGGAAGTCCAAAATCCCTTGCATCCAAAACTGCATGATTGCTTGTATATCCCAAGTTTTCCATGTACTGAATGTATTTATTGAAATTATGAACCATGTGCTTTGAAAGAACATTTTTGACATTTTCCCAAATCACAATTTTAGGTTTCCATTCACCCATCTGTTCAATGATGTGAACAGTTTCCCACATTAGGGAAGACCTTGTTCCTGAACCTTCATCAGCACCTTTGCCCTTGTTGATTCTTCCTTCTGCTGCTGTTGCTTTTCCTTGGTGTCCTGCAATGCTGAAATCTTGACATGGACTTCCATGAATTAGAATGTCAGGTTTCAAGTTCCATCCAACAACAGTCTGTGTCTTATATGCCAATTCATCAGCAAACATTGCATTGTAGGATCTGACAGCCTTTTCATCAATTTCAACATAATCAATTGACTTGACTGGAACACCAAGGTTCTTCATTGCAACCCTGGGTGAACCAATTCCACCAAACAGTTCCAAAATCTGAATTGTTTCCTTCATTGATTCACCCCTTTCAATCTTCTTCAAATACTCTGTATTTTTTAGAACCAATTTTCTTGTCAACAATCTTCAATTCAAAGTTCTTGACCATCTGTCTTGAAAATTCAATCTTGGAAAGTGCCTGCAAGGATTCAGACAAACAAAATTCTTTGTATCTGTCATATACCTTGGAAGTTGGTTCACCTTCAATGTTGAAGTCTTCATCATCACATTCCTTGACAAACATCAGAAGGGGATTGTTCCTTTCTTCATATTCATCAAGTTCCTGTTTCATCTTTGCAGATGTGGTGTAGTTCCTTGCTTCAAGAACCCTTTTCAATCCCTGGATGCCCAACTGAATCAGATATTCCATGGATTCCTGACCCTTCAATTCATATTCAATTTCAGGTCTGAAATTTGGGTCATTGCTTGAAAATCTTGCTTCAAAAGGAACAATCACAAGTCTTCGCATGATTGCAGCAGAATCAGAACCTTTTCCCATTCTTGGAATGCTGTTTGCACTGAATAGGGGTTTGCAATATGGTTTGAAGTCAAACTTTGGTTGACCTTTCTGTTCTGCATCAATGGTTTCACCTGTGACCACCTTCTTGAAAATTGCAGTGTCACACACAAATTCATTGGAAATGTCATCACCAATGTTTGCAAGTTTGCCAAACATCATGACAGTGCTGAACCTGTCACCCAACTTCTTCAAGTCAAGGGAACTGATATTTCTTTCAGAAAGCAAATTGGAAAGTGTCTTCAAATAGGTTGATTTTCCGTTGCTGCCTGTGCCAGTCAGAATGAAGGCTTTACCACCTGCAAGTGTGTTTGATCTATACATGCAAGCACCAACAATTTCTTCAAGCAATGCCCTTGTGGAAGCATCCTTGCAGGACACATTGTCAAGCATGGAATCAATTGCTTCACTGGATGCATGTCTGTTGAAATCCCAAGGGATCTTGTTTGTGATAACAGTTTCAGGTGCAAAATCTGTGAATTTGTCATCTATGACATCATAGATTCCATTTCTGAAAGCAATGAATCTTGCAGGTGCAGCAGCAGTGTTTTCCCTGATCAAAATGTTCAGGTATGCCATGACTTCCTGTCTTTTTGCCCTGTTCAACTGTGGAAGGTGTTGAATCATCACCGCTTCAATTTCTTCCTGACCTGAAACATAGATACCTTCTTTGTATAGGTGCAACTGACCATTGATTCTGATGATGTGGTGATTGTTCTTCAAGAACACTGCAAACTTGTCAAACAGGAATGTTGTTCCCTTGAAGAAAACAGGTTTTGCAAATGCTTCATCCCTTAAAATCACTTCAAGTTCATCAGAAGACAAAGGATCTTTCAGAACATATTCATTGATGATTCTGATTGCATCCCTTGCTTCTTCCACACTGAAATCATTTGACTGTAAAGTCAGTATGTAGGAAAACAATGCATTGTTTCTTCCATCACCTGCATCCATGTTCAAGAATTCCATTGAAGTTTTGACAGGTATCATCCACTTTGGAATGTCATCTGCTTCTTCATTGTCTGCCTTGTCATAGATGATTTTTCTTTCTTTGTCATTGAATTTCAAAATGGAATAGGAATTTCTTTTTCCAAGTTTGATGTCTGCCTGAATACCACATGCAAGTGTGGAATGTGTGCTGCAACTGTTCACCAGGTCAGGATTGTTGAACAAAAAGTGCTTTCCCCTGGTTGTTTCATAGACCCTGCACTTCAACTGTCTGTCCTGCACAATTCTGAACAGGATTTCAGACTGGTCAAAGTCATCAACATCCACCAGGATTGTTTTTTCAGCAAGGATTCCTGCAAATTCAGGAAGTGACTGAACTTGCTTGTAGTTCTTGAAGTCAGTTCGGTTTTTGAATTTTTCTATGCACTTTTTGTCCTTGGTTTCCACATAACCTTTGAAAAACATCCTTCAATCACTTCCTTTGCTTTAAGATTTCCAGGTTTGATTTGAACTGCTGTTTCTTTCTCTGACATCTGTTGTGACATTGCAAGTGTTCACCTGCCAGTCTTTTGAACTCTTTCAGACTGTCTTTGCAATCAGCAAGTTCTTCTTTTGTAAGTGACACACCATTTGGTTTCTTCCTGGATTCAACCATGGTTTGTGTGTCTGCTGCTTTCTGTCTATATTCCAAATGAAGTTTTGCAGAAGACTTTCTTTGTTCTTCCAGTTTCTGCATCTGTTCATTGAAATAGGTTTCCATCAACTGAATATGGTTTTCCTTATTTGTATGATCAAGGTCAACCACTTTCAGAAGTTTTTTCAACCTTGCCTGTGATGCAGGAAAGAAAGCATCCATGTGAATTGTCATTTGACCATTGTCATATTTGATTTGTAGATCCATTACATCACCCCAAAGTCTTTCAATCTTTTCTTTGCCATTTCCACATACCAGTCTTTGTCAAGTTTAGAAGGACATCTGACACCATTCATGTCATCATTGAAGATGAAGCAGTGTTCAGGACTGTTGGAAATCTTTTCAGGTTTTCCAGTTCTGACAGATACCTTCTTGACACCTGCATCAGAAGAATTCTTGGATGCAAAGACCCTGATGCATTTTTCCTTGACAGGTGTTTCACCATGAAGGATTGTGGAATATTTACTTGTTATCTTGGTGACCATCTGAAATTCTTTCAGGTCATCACATTTATGAATAAAGGTTTCAACTGGAACACCATGCACCATGTATTCAACCAGGGCATGATTGACAATAGGAAAATCACCATAATCAAGATTGTCCAGTTTTTTGACATAACCACCTTTTGACTTATACTTTCCATCAGCAGTGACAACAATATAATTGTTCACATCCTTTTGGAACACTTTTCTGAATTCATCAAATTCCAGTGCAAGTCCTGTTCTTTGTTCCCATTCAAAAGCAATGTCATCAATGATGTTGAACCATTCATCTTCATCCATTCCATCAGGCATCTTGATCAGAACACCATCTGTGTTGGACTGAATGATTTGACTGTGTGGTTCAAGATGTTCAATCAGGTCAAGCAGAAGAATCTGACCATAGACACAAACCTTGTTGGACATCAAAGGGTCAAACAGATCATTGTTTTTGTCCTTCAATACACCATAGGTGGAATTCAAGACGATTTTCAGAACCGCCTGCAAAGGATATT
>JAFQBZ010000085.1 GCA_017399515.1 Clostridia bacterium
TATTATTGAATGAAAAATTATATATTTATGCGTTAAATAATTTATTTTTAATGATTAACAAAGATAATTATCCAATTGCATTAACCGATGTGTTAAATATAACATCAATTAACGATTTTGATAAATACACAATATTTACTTGTTTTGAAAATAAATTTTCAGTTTATTACACTGACAAAACTGAATTGTTAAATTTAGAACATAACTTAGGCATTTATAATGAAATCAAGTTATCACCAGAAAACGGAGAAATTGAACGAATCTTTATTTATAAAAACAATATTTATGCTGTTCAAAAATATGCAATTTCAAAAATTATAATCCAAAACAGTGAAATTTCAATTTCAAATTTATGTTCTATTAAATCATCAATAATATTTAATTCAATTGAACTTATTGATGATTATATAATTTTTTTAACAACATCTGGGTTATTTATTTTTGATGGGAATGATATAAAACAAGTTTTTAAAAAAGAAACATTAAACTTAATTAAATCAAATGTTAAATCTGTTTCATATAACAATAAATATTATTTAATGTGTAACTATTTTATTAATCACATTAAAGAAACTTTGATTCTAGAATTCGACATTGAAAATAATAACTGCATATTTTACAAAATTGAATCTCTTTTAGATATCAGTTTGCTTCAAACATATTCAACATATAAACTCGTTGCAATTACAAACGAAAACAATATAAATAAAGTTAAATTTTTAGACTTAAACAAAATCACTACATATAAAAAATATGTGAGATTTAACAAATTAACTTTTGATGACAAACCTGTTAAAGTTCTAAACGAATTAAAAATTATTTCCAGTGGTAAATTCTTTGTAACAATATCATCAGAAATTCAAACTTCAACTTTTGAAATTAATGGTATTTCATACATTAGAAATATTGGAATCAAAGGGCAAACATTTGAAATTGAAATTCAAAGTGACTCTAGTTTTAAAATTGAATCAATTTATATAAAAACAACTTCATATTCTGAGGAATAAATATGATTGATAAAATTAAAACCTTATTAAACAAAACTAACGAATTAGAAGACAAGATAAATTCACTATCAAATAACCAAAATAATTTTTACAACACAAACAACTTTGTTTGTTTTTCAAAAGGACAGTTGAATTTATCATTTGCAAATTCAAATAAAATTCTTTTAGCAGAATTTGAAACAATAGAAAATTTTCCACTTTATTTTCAAAACCAAATTGAACTTAATATTCCAACAAGCCAGACAATAAAGATATCTCTCAGCATAAATAAAATAACCTTTTTTAGAAGCACAAGAAAGTTGCAAGCAGGGTATAATCAATTCACAATAATGAAAAGTTTCACACCATTAAAAAATGAACAAGTTGAATTATACTTACAAATAACAACCGAAAATGATTCACCAATAACAATTATGTCTAACACTTTATTTGTTTGGGGACTTTGTAATCATTCAAATGAAATTCAATATCAAGTTTTAGAAACAAATGATAATTTTTATCTCTCATACCTTAACAATAACACACTATATTTTTCTAAAATTGAAAAAACAGAAACAGAATTAAATTCAGAGGATTTTACATTCTATTCATCTGCTATAGGATATTCGTTTGCTTTCTTAAAATCAACAAGCAAGGTATATATATTTAGAATTGATTTAGATGGTAATTTATTTTTTACTGATATTGAAGACAATAATGAAACTTTTATTGACTCTAATGTAACTCACATTTCAACTTGTTCAAGTGTTGACAGTATTAAAATTAGCATTATAAAAAACTATAATTGTTACACATTTGAAATGAATGAAAATGAGATTTTTTCTAACCACGCAATGGTTGATTCAAACGATATTTTATTATATAAAAGTTATTTGTATTGTAACAAATATAACAACAACTTTTATTTAATTTTAACCGATAAAAACAATTCAAATTATTTAACAAAATCAATACCAGAATATCAATCTAATAACCACTTTATTAATGCTGAATATTCTATTGAATTTGAAGAATATGAGGTGGGTTGATGAAATTAAACATACATAATAAAATTGAAATTAAAACACAAAATAAAACACTGTGTTACTTTAACACAATTTTTAATAATATTTATGAAAAAATCGCAAATTTAGAATCATTTTTTGATAAAATTGCTATTGGAAATGGTTTTTGTGAAGATTTTTTATCAAATTTTCATTTGGGTAACTTTTTGTGTGTTAGTGATTTTGAAAACATTTCTTCACAACTTGACCCAGCAAACAATGAAATTTTTGTAACAAAATCTATTAAACTTAAGACTGAAAATTTTAATTCAAAGTATATAACTGAAGCGGGCATAACTTCAAATTTTGCAGATAAAAATAATCCTGAAATATATAATTATTTTTCATTTATTAGTGATGATTATCCTGATGGAATTGATATCTCAAATGAAGAAGAAATCGTAATCTCGGTGACATTATATTTAACCATTAGTTCAACATCTTTAGGTTTATTAACAAGGGGAGATAATCCATTTATAAAACTGCTTCTAGGTTTAGGTTGCAACAAAAAAGAAATCTATGTCGCAAGAGGTCTAGACTTATCAAATAATGAATTAATTTTTCATACAAACACATACAAAAATGAAAAGTATTTATGTTCAATTTCTTACGACACAACAGATAATGTTTTGAAATTAAACTTTTCAGGAGATTTATCTTCTGGAGAAGTTAATGAAATTGTGTTTATTTTGGATGATATTGTTTTTGCAAGAATAAATACTCGTTTACTTGCTCAAGAATTAGTTTCAACTAAAAGTTTTACAGCAAAATCTAGTTATGTTATTGATTTAGGAGTTGGCGTTGATAATGTGAAATCGGTTTATAACACTTATCTTTCACAAGATGAAACCAATTATTTTGTTGTTAAATATGCAAATAATTTTGCAGCAAAAACACATCTACCATTTAATAATTTGTTTGATATTAACACCCCTAGATTTTTATCATTAGATGGCGATAAATTATTTTTTATATTAAATGATATTGTTTATCTATATAAAAATTCAAACTATAATGTTGAATTTATTTTTGCAATTAATTTGCATATTAGTGATATTTTAAAAATAACTTCTTTTGATAATTTTGTTTTTGTTTTCACAAAAACATCGCCATACATATACGCATACAAAATTGTTAACAATACACTTGTTAGATGCAACATTGACTTATCTTCATTTGAAGATTTATCGGTTCTTGAAACTTACACTTTAATTGATATTGTTCAAGGAAAAAACGGAACTTTTATGCTTGGATTTGTCGTTCCTATTGATGATTTAACTGATGCCTATACACTTTATTTAACATTTGACAACAACTCAAATTCATTTGTTTATGAATCTCATTTAAAAACTTCAACATATTTATTCACATATATGTTGCCATTTCATAAAAACAATTTTTCAGATGCTCAAATCACATATGTTCAAGCAGGGGCAACCTCAAGCAAATGTCGAAGAGCAATTCACTCAATTGATAAGACAAGCACTGACGGATATAATGTCACAGCCTATTATTATACTTATGCAACAACAAACATATGTGTAAAAACTCGTGCAGTAGTTGTTGAAAAGTCAATAACACCTAATTTATGGCTTTATTATTATCCACAGATTTACAGATTTAACCTTGCGCAACTTGGTGATGCTGATAAAAACTATATATCTACAAACTTGTTATACTTAATTCAAAAACTTCCAGATTCAACCTACAGAGCATATAACCTTGTTGGTTACAGCACACCTGAAATTTTCTCAAAGGGAATTCCTAGTGAGATTGATCAAACAAAAATTCTTTATGTTGAGTTTTTAATTGATACGGTTTTATTTTTTATGGATGATCCAGATGAACCAATCATTGCATATAACCTTGAAATTGTTGGAACATGTCTTGAAAATGTTACAACTAAATCACAAGCATATGATGTTACTTATTCAAAAATTATAGGTCTTGGAAGTAATGGAAAAGGAGTGACTGCAAAATTTGCAGCAAAAATTAATGTATGATTTTTTCTAATAAATTAAACAAAATTTCTTCAGGTAAAAACATTTCATTATATGCATTATCGAAAAATGAATTTGAGTTTTACACTTTTAACAGCAATGTAAAAAAGAAAAAAATTATTTACGATTTACCTCTAAAATGTTTATCAACAGATGAAAGTTTTAGTTATAACTATTTATGCAAATTAGAAAATAATTTTATGTGCGTTTGTCACGATGACAATATGTCTATTTTGAAAAATGGATAAAAATGAATATGAATATTTTAAAAACAATTACTTTGATAAAAATTTATAATTCTAATAAAAATCTTTTAAAAAGGAGAATAAATGAAGTTAAGCGAAAGAATTAAAACTTATAACTTTTGGGTTAGTTTATCGAGTGCCATATTTTTGATAATCAAAGTTTTAGGAACTCAAATCGGTTTTGATGTTGATGAAAGTTTATTTAGTGACCTTATAACTTCAATTTGTAGTATTTTAGTGTTGCTAGGAATTATTGTTCCGCCAAAATATCCTGAACTTAAACTTAGTTCAAAAACTAAAGAAAATATTGACAATGAAGTTGTAAATGACACAAATAATGTGCCTTCAAACATCGCAGAAGAATGTGAAAACACTGAAGAACCTAAAATGATTGAAACAGAAATTTCACAAGAAATTGACACAGCAGAAACACCATTAAATGAACAACTTCAAACTGATAGTTTTATCAAAAACGAAACCATTGAAATTGAAGATGTTGATTTGGATAGTGCAAACTTTAACACTGAAAATATTGATAACAACTATCTCGAAAGAAAAACTGAATCTCTTGAATTGTTAAAGTTTAATTTTGAAAAAGAACTTACATCTCAAGAAAAACTATTTGAAAATAATTTAGATGATTATGTTAAACTTTTAGAAAGTGAACTTAACAAAATTAAGAGTAAATAACAAAAAAGGGGAAATACTTAATTTGTATTTCTCCTTTTTTCGTGGTTATAATCAGCGGTTGAATAATAAAATGCTTGATTTATTGTAAGTTCTATATTATAATAACTTTAAGATTAAAGTTTTTTTTAGAATATTTTAATTTGTAATTTATTAAAGGGTGGAACTTTTATGTCTTACAAAAACTCTATGAAGTTATTCGCTTCTAATTTTACGCTTGTCTGGAAACAGGCTCTTTATATGTTTATTTGTTTTATGCTTTTTATCTTAAGCATTTATTCAACAAGTATTCCTATTATTGATTTACTTAGAGAACACAATATCATTGCTGAAATTAAAATGACAGTTGAAACCGCTTATAAAACACCTAGTGCATTTGCTCTTGAATTTGGCAACATTTTAAAACATATCATTAATGTTATCTTGTCAAACTTTGGCAGCATTTGGCTTAGTTTATTAGGCTTTTTGGTTCTTGGAATTCTTCTTCCTTATATTTTGTTTCAAATGTCATCTTATAACATCACTTCAATTCTTTATCAAAAACTTACAATGAATATGGATGTTCCATATATTCAAAATGGTTTTAGACTTTTGAAAAATTCTCTCATTTATGCTCTTGCAAGCATTGTTTTAAATTTACCATTCTTGTTTATCATAATTCTTTTATTAGAAATTTACATTGCAATGGCATATTCAACTATTACAGCAATTATTGGACTTGTAATTCTTTTTGCTCTTTTGATTTTATTTACATCAATTCAAATTTCATTCCATACATACTTTATGTCTTATATGGTCGAAAAAGATGCAAACCCATTTGTGTCTTATGCAAAAGGGCTTATCAATGTTTTAAAAAGATTCTGGAAGATTTTATCTCAAAGCGTAATTTTATGTTTAACAATAATTTTTATTAACGGACTCATTGCACTCTTTACATTTTTCTCTGGATTATTTATCACAATTCCAGCAACTTTTGTGCTTTTGTCAATATATTATTTAGTGGTATATTTCAATATGAAAGGTGATAGATATTATTTAGCAGATAATATGATTTTTAACCCAATCAAATATCAAGTTAAACAAGATACATTTGTTGGAACAGAAATTCCTGAAGAAGTTAAAGCAACTGAACTCACAACAGTTGTTATGAAGAAAAAAAGAAATTCTAAAAAAACAAAAACTAATAAAAAATAATAAGGATATTATATGGAAGAAAATAAAAATAATTTAGTTAATAATAATCCAACAAATAATCCAGCAACTCAATTCAAAAAGAGAACTTTTAATGAGGCTGAACAAAATTCTGGAAGTTATAATGTTGGACTCAAAAAACAAAAAACAAAACTTTCAAAAGAAACAACTAACAAAGTTTTAGAAAAAATGAAAGAAATCAACACAGACCTTTCTCTTGAAAATATGGAACAGGGTGAACTTTTAACACAAAATGCTGGAAAATCATTTTCAAAATCTAAGCAAAAAGGAAACAACAAAGTTAAAGTTATTTTCCTTGGCGGTATTGGTGAAATTGGAAAAAATATGACAGCAATTGAATATGGCGACGACATGATCATTATCGATTGCGGTTTGGCATTTCCAAGTGAAGATATGCCTGGAGTTGACCTTGTTATTCCTGACTTTACTTATGTTAAAGAAAATGCCCATAAACTCAAAGGTATTTTAATCACTCACGGTCATGAAGACCATATTGGAAGTTTGCCATATTTATTAAAAGATGTTAAAGCACCAATTTATGGCAGCAAAATGACACTTACACTTTTAGACAACAAACTTCGTGAACACAAAATCACAGGTGTGAAAGGCATTTGCGTTAAACCAGGTTTTGTTGTTAAAGTTGGTTTGTTTAGTGTTGAATTTGTTAAAGTTAATCACTCAATTCCTGGAGCATTTGCTCTTTCAATTGATACTCCTGCTGGAACAATTTTCCACACAGGTGACTTTAAAATTGACTATGAACCAATCGATAAGGAAGTTATCGACCTTCCAAGAATTGCAGAAATTGGAAGAAAAGGTGTTACTCTTATGCTTGGAGAAAGCACCAATGTTGAAAGACCTGGTTATGCAATTTCTGAAAAGAGAGTGGGGGAAAACCTTGAAAGAGTGTTCATTGAACACCCAACAAGAAGAATATTTGTTGCAACATTTGCAAGTAATATGTATCGTGTTCAACAAATTATTGAACTTGCAATTAAATATAATCGTCGCGTTGCCGTTGTTGGAAGAAGCATGATCAACAACATTGACGCAGGAATGAAAATCGGTTCATTCACATTTGATAAAAATGTGTTTATTGATGTTGAAAAAATTGCTTCACTTGAAGATAAAAATGTTTTAGTTTTATCAACAGGAAGTCAAGGTGAACCAGCAAGTGCGCTTTCAAGACTTGCAAATGGTGAATTTAGCAGAGTTGAGATTGGCGATAATGACACAGTAATTTTCTCAAGTTCTCCAATTCCTGGAAATGAAAATATGATTAACGCTGTTATCAACAACCTTTACAAAAAAGGTGCAATTGTTGTTACTGAAAATGTTCATGCTTCAGGTCACGCTTGCCAAGAAGAACTTAAGACAATTCACAATCTTCTTAATCCAAAATTCTTCATTCCTGTTCATGGCGAATACAGACATTTAAAAGAACATGTTATCTTATCTGAAAAATTAGGGCTTCCTAAAACAAATTCGGTTATTCCTGAAATTGGTAATGTTGTTGAAATTACCAAAAATTCTATGGTGATTGCCGGCACAGTTCCAGCAGGTGAACAACTTGTTGACGGTCTTGGAATTGGTGATGTTGGAAGCGTTGTTCTTCGTGACAGAAAACTCTTATCTGAAGATGGTCTTGTTATTGTTGTTATGGGCGTTTCAGACGCAACAGGCGAACTTTTAAGTGAACCATATTTAATCACTCGTGGTTTTGTTTATACTGATGAAGCGGGAAAACTTGGCGAAGAAGCAAAACAAGTTTTACATGACACAATTGCAACAATCAACCTTCGTGAAAACCGTGATTGGAATGAAGTTAGAAACTTGATTCGCAAACCACTTCGTAACTTCTTCTATAAAAGAACAATGAGAACACCAATGATATTGCCAATAATATTTAGAGTGTAATGAGATAGTTATGGAAGTTAATCAAATCTATACAAAAGCAAAAACTTATGGTGTTCCTGTTATTAGAACTGAAAGTCATAAGATTTTAGAAGATGTTGTTAAAAAAGTTAAACCAAACCATATTCTCGAAATAGGAACAGCAGTTGGCTATAGTGGAACTTTAATGCTTAAAAGTTCCACCGCTGACCTTATCACAATTGAACATAACAAAGACTATAAAAATCAAGCCATTAAAAATTTCAAATCAAATAAACTTTCAAATCGTGTTAAAGTGGTGTTTGGTGATTGCTTGGTTGAAATTTCAAAAATGCTTACATCTAACAAATTTAATAACCACTTTGACTTAATTTTTTTAGATGGCCCTAAAGCACAATATGACACACTTTTAGAAGGTTTAATTAAAATGTTAAAACCTGAAGGAACTTTAATTGTTGACAATGTGTTGTTTCGTGGTTATGTGAATGCTGAAGAATCGGCTCCAACCAAACGCTATAAAACAATAATTAAACGACTCAATACTTTTATTGAAAACTGCAAAAATAATCCAAAACTCACTGAATTTAGCCTTATAAACACAGAAGATGGCATTATAATAGCAAAAAAGGTACAAAATGAAAAATAAAAAAATTGAATTACTCGCACCAGCAGGTGACTTTGAAAAACTTAAAACAGCGTTGCACTTTGGGGCAGATGCTGTTTATTTTGCTGGGAAAAATTATGGACTTCGTGCATACGGAACCAACTTTGAAGAAATGTCTATTAAAGACACGATGGACTATATTCACAGTCATGGAAAAAAGGGATATGTAACTCTTAATGTTTATGCACGACACAACGATTTTGACAATTTAAAAAATTATGTTCAAACTCTTGTTGATGCAAAAGTTGATGCAGTTATAATTTCTGACCTTGGAATTTTTTCATTTGTTCATAAGCACTTTCCAAACCTTCCAATTCATGTTTCAACACAAGCAAACACAACCAATAGTTATGCTGCAAAAATGTGGCAAGACCTTGGGGCTGAAAGAGTTGTTCTTGCAAGAGAACTTGACCTTGATGAAATCAAAAAAATTCACCAAGACAACCCAGATTTAGAAATAGAATGTTTTATGCATGGTGCAATGTGCATAAGTTATAGTGGCAGATGCTTACTTTCAAATTATTTAACAAACAGAGATTCAAATCATGGTGAATGCGTTCAAGCCTGCAGATGGAAATATTCAGTTATTGAAGAAAGCAGACCTGGTGAAGCATTTGATTTAACCGAAGATTCTAGAGGAACTTACATTTTTAATAGCAAAGACTTATGTTTAATCGACCATATTGACAAAGCCTTTGACGCAGGCATTTATAGTTTTAAAATTGAAGGAAGAATGAAATCACCATATTATGTTGCAACAGTAATCAACACATACAGAAGAGCAATTGATCATTTGTATGATTGCATTGACAAAGGTAAAAAATATTCACTTCCTAAAGAACTAAAAGGCGAACTTAATAAAGCAAGCCACAGAAAATACACAACCGGTTTTATGATTAAAAGTGACGAACCAACTCAAAATTATGAAACATCAATTCAAGAACAAGATAGTAAATTTATGGCAATTGTTCAAGATGTTCAAAAAGGCAAAATTTTAATTGAACAAAGAAATAAATTTGCTATTGGTGATTCACTTGAAATTTTATCTCCATCAAAATCATTCAAAGAAAAAATTGTTGTTGAAAAAATGGAAGATGAAAACGGAAATGCCATTCAAGAAGCAAAAATGGTTCAACAAAAAATTTGGGTATACACTGACAAATATCTTGAGGTTGGCGACATTTTAAGAAAATAAAAATTGAAACACTTTATTTTGTAAAGTGTTTTTTTATTAACAAAATATATAAATCTCATAATTTGACAAAAGTCAACATATATCTTGTTATGGAGGGTATATGTTTTTAGCAAAATTATTTTCATTTTTGGCAAAACTATTTTTCTTAACAGGAAGAATTGAAACTAAAAATGCTTTTGAAAAACCACTAACTCAAAAAGAAGAAAAAGAATGTTTTTTAAAATCAAAAGCAGGTGATAAACTTGCAGAAGAAAAATTAATAAAACACAATTTAAGACTTGTTGCTCATATTACAAAAAAATATAAAAATTCTAATATTGAACAAGATGATTTAATTTCAATAGGCTCTATTGGGCTTATGAAAGCAATAAAAACTTTTTCATATGAAAAGGGAAACAGTTTTTCAACTTATGCTTCAAGATGCATAGAAAATGAAATTTTAATGACTTTTCGTTCAGATAAGAAAAATGTTCAATCAATTTATCTTGAAGATATTATATCAATTGATAAGGACGGAAACAACTTATCGTTATATGAAATTTTAGATGACAAATCAGACCCAATTGACAGTCAAGTTGAAAATAAAATTATCTTTAACAAAGTTTCGAAGATAATTAATGAAGAACTTAACGAACGAGAACAAGAGATAATTTCTAAGCGTTTTGGCTTAAATGGAAACATTCCAAGAACGCAAATAGAAATCGCAGAAGAACTAAACATCTCTAGGTCATACATATCAAGATTAGAGAAAAAAGCATTAAAAATAATCAAATCTAAATATTTTTTAAATAATTATAAATAATTAATGCACTTTTATTTATTTTGCATAATTATTATAAATATATTATTTTTAAGCATAATCACATATTTGACTTTTTGTTTTAGATATGATATAATGTTAACAGTTGATTGGGCAATTACGCGCTATTTTAGTGTGAGGAAAGTCCGAGCACCACAGAGCAATCACGCTTGATAACATCAAGCCAAGGTAACTTGAGGAAAAGTGCAACAGAAATATACAGCCCCTTAAAAGGCAATGGTGAAAAAGTGGGGTAAGAGCCCACTCGAAATATTGGTGACAATAATTCGCTGTAAACTCCGTGAGGTGCAAGGTGTGGAACATATGGGCTGCTCGTCCGTTCCCGTGACCGCTTGAATGTAATAGCAATATTACATCTAGATTGATGATTGCCTTCAATGACAGAACTCGGCTTACAGATCAACTAGAACGCATTTATTTGCGTTCTTTTTTATTGCTTAAATTTTATAAAACTGTAAAATTTTGACTATAATTTGATTATGTTACCATGTTTATTTATAACAATAATTTTCATAAATTTAACATTATTAATCATTTTTTATAATAAAAATAAAATATTTTGCGATAATTTAAAAACATTATTAAGTTTAAATAATGATTCAAAAATTAGATATAAATATCAAAAGTTAAGTTACTCAAACACTTACAAATATTTAAAATCTTTGATTAAAAATAAACATGATCATCTTTCAGTTGAAAAACAATTTTATGATTCAAAAGATTTTTTATTAACAATATCTAAATTTGTTGATTATAAAATTAATTTTAATAAATTAACTTACAGGGCAAAAAAGAATAAGACTATTATTGAAAATTATAGCAAAGTGATTTCTCTTAACATACACAAAGATTATCCTTATATATTATTTAATGAATATGCAAGAAACTATAAACAACTTCAAATTAAACTTAAGGAAAATAAAATTTTTAAAATTTTACTTGCAAGATTTTTGCTTGAAGAATTAATCAAAATTGAGAGAGAATTAATATATATTTCAAAAATTATTCATAAATATAAAAAACGCAATTTTATAATTAATTATAATAAAAATATATATAATTATGCTGAGTTTTATGCAATTTTTAAATTTAATAAAAATGCAAATTACTACACTTGTAAGCAAAATTTAAACAAAAAAGAGATTATCTGTTCTTTATTTTCATTCTTGTTTGAAACTGAAAACAAAATTAAAATCATCATTACATATTTGAAAACAATGTTTTAAAAATTTTTCACTTTACTTTTTTATATAATATATGTTAATATATTAAAGATAAATTAGTAGGTGTGTTTATGGATAATTTATTTAATGAAAATTCGAAAAAACTTGCTCCACTTGCTGACAGACTTCGCCCAAAAGATTTAGATGACTTTTTGGGTCAAGAACATATTGTTGGCAAAAATTCACTTCTTAGACGAGCAATTGCTTCTGATAAACTTGGAAGTTGTATTTTTTTTGGACCTCCTGGAACAGGAAAGACAACTTTGGCTTCAATCATTGCAAAACAAACAGGCAGTCTTTTTGTTATGCTTAACGCTGTTTCATCTGGCGTTGCAGATGTTAAAAAAGTTATTGCAGACGCAAAATCTAATATTGAACTTTATGGCAAAAAAACATACTTGCTTTTAGATGAATGTCACAGATGGAACAAGGCACAATCAGACTCAATGCTTGAAGCAATTGAAAAGGGATATATTGTGTTTATTGGTGCCACAACTGAAAACCCATTTGTTTCTATGACAAGGGCTATTGTTTCAAGATGTAGAGTTTTTGAATTTAAGCCTCTTTCTAAACAAAACATTTTATCAGCAATTAATAAGGCATTGTCTGACACTGAAAATGGTTTTGGTAATCTTGAAATTGAAATTACCAAAGAAGCAAAAGAACATTTTGCAAGAACTTCTGGCGGTGACGCAAGGGTTGCACTTGGAAATTTAGAAATTGCAGTTATCTCATCTGAAAAAGACAATGGGGTAATTAAAATTGATGAAGACATTGCAAAAGAAATTTGCAAACATAATAACAAAAGCATTGATGATGACCTTTATTATGATATGCTTTCAGCCTTTTGCAAAAGCCTTCGTGGAAGCGATGCAGACGCTGCACTTTACTGGGCACACAGACTAATTTCTTCTGGTTGCGACCCACTTTTAATTTTTAGAAGACTTCTTGCACATTCAAGTGAAGATGTTGGTCTTGCAAACTCTAACGCACTTGTTGTTGCTAACAGTGCAATGCAGGCATATCTTCAAATGGGTGTGCCTGAAGGATTGATTCCACTATCTCATGCAATTATTTATGTTTGCATGAGTCCAAAATCCAACTCTGTTATTATGGCTATGCAATCTGCACAAGAAGATGTTGAAGCAACCTATACAGGCGATGTTCCTTCACATCTTAAAAACCATAACTATATGAAAGAAAAAAGAGAAAGTTATAAATATCCACACAACTACGGCGGTTATGTTGATCAACAATATCTTCCTGATGAAATTAAAGACCATGTTTATTATGTTCCTAGTTCTAACGGAAGCGAGGCTTCAATAAAACTTCCAGAAAACAAACAGAAAAATATTAAAAACACTAAAAAATGGGCAGGACACTAAATGATAACTGAAGAAGAACTTGTTAAAGAGAAAGAATATTTAAAGAATGTTATTAACATTTTAAATGACGAAATTTCAAACTTTGACAACAAAGTTAAATTTTTATCTAACAATATTCAAGAACAAATGACCTATGCTTGGGATAAAACCAACAGACTTTCTGACACTGAATTTATTTATGCTGTTGCAAACATTCAAAAAAGAAGTGTTTATGCAGAAAATGCAAACAAGAAAGTTCGTTCTTACAAAAAAATGATAAACAGCGCATATTTTGCAAGAATCGACTTTGATGATGGCGAAGAAAAACTTCCAATTTATATTGGAATTGCTTCTCTTCAAAGTGGTGACGATTTCTATGTTTACGACTGGCGTGCTCCAATTTCAAGTATGTTTTATAACTGTGAAGTGGGTGACGCAAGTTACACAATTTCAACCGGTGATAAAATTTCTGGAAAACTCACACTTAAAAGACAATATAAAATCTCAGGTGATGAAATTAAAGAAATTTTCGATACTGATATGCAAATTATTGACAGTGTTTTGAAAAACATTTTATCAGCAAACGCAAGCAATAAAATGAAAAACATTGTCAACACAATTCAAAAAGAACAAAACAACATTATTCGCAAAAATGATGTTGACCTTTTGATTGTTCAAGGACCAGCAGGAAGTGGAAAAACCAGCATTGCTATGCACAAAATTGCATATCTTCTTTACAGTGAAAGAGATAAAATTAATAACTCGAATGTAATGATTTTGTCACCGAATGACATTTTTAACAACTATATTTCCGATGTACTTCCTGAAATTGGTGAAGACAATGTTGCACAAGCAACATATTTTGATTTTGCAAGGGCATTTGTCACCGAATTTAAAATCGCTTCAAAAATTGAAGATGTTTACGAAGTTGTTTATGGCAAAAAAACCAAAGAAAATCAAGACAAATTTAATGAAATTAAGTTTAAATGCGACCCAATTTACACAAGAATTTTAAAAGACTATATCAAACTTAACAGAGTTGAACTTTTAGGTCTTGAAGAAATTGTTGTTAATGATGAAGTTGTTTTAACTCTTGATGAAATTACCAAAATTGCAACATCAATGAAATCAACAGGTGAAAGTTTGTATAACTTTGGAAAGAAAATTGTTGAAAGAGTTTACCTTATTGCTGGCACAAAGTCACAAAAACATTTAACTCTTGAAAAACTTAAAAAACAAGCCCTTGAAAATTTAACAAAAGCAAAACTTAAAGTTGCCTCACTTTATAAAAAGTTATATTCAAACAAAGAAGAATTTGTTTCATTTATAACTCATGAGTTTGAAAAATTTAACAGACTTGATGACCTTAAAGAATATAATTTAGAATCAATTTTTAATTTGACAAACATTGCACTTGCAAACGATTCTCTTGAATATCAAGATGTGACACCATATATGTATTTAAAATCAAGAATCATTGGAATTTCAGCAAACAAGAACATTAAATATGTTTTAATTGACGAAGCACAAGATTATTCAATCACTCAGTTCAAAATTCTTGCAATGATGTTTAGAAATTCAAACATAACACTTCTTGGCGACTTGAATCAGTCAATTCTTCCATTCAATAACCACAAAGATTACAAAGAAATTGAAGACACTATTTCAAAATTCAAGCACAATTTAACATCACAAGAATGTGAACTTTCAAAAACTTATCGTTCAACATTTGAAATTAATGAATTTGCAAAAAAGGTAATTGATTCTAAAAATGATTACACACAAATTGACAGACACGGTGACACCGTTGAGGTTATCTCTCAAGATAAGTTTAATATTGAAGCAATTTTAGATGATTCTATTTCATTAAAAAATTCTTACAACACCGTTGCAATTATTTGCAAAAATATTGAAGAAACATTATTATATAAAGAGAAGGTGCAAGAGCAAAAATATTCTAACAAATTTAGAATTGTCACCAAAAATGATAATGTTTTTGTTGGTGATAAAATTATGATTATTCCTTCATATCTTGCTAAAGGTCTTGAGTTTGACGCTGTTATTGTCAGCGATGCAAATCAAAATAATTATCAAGATTATGAACAAAAATTGTTATATGTTGTTTTAACTCGTGCACTTCACAAACTTAAAGTTTATCATACCGGAAAAATTTCAAAATTGATTTCAGGAGATAAGAATGAGAAAAACGGATAAATCACATATTTACCAAAATTATCAACGACATCTCGTTAAAGCAACTGTGTCTACAAACATTGGCATTAACAACTTTGACAGACTCGTTAAGGTTTATGGTGCAGATGCAAACAGAATTGAACTGCTCAACAAACTTAGAAAGCAATCAAAATTCACAATTTATTGGTTTTTAAGTTTTGTGCTTCTTGGTGCTGTTTGTTTGGTTTTAGATTTTAAGAACAGTTGGTTTAATATTTTCGACCTTTACATTTTAATGGTTAACATTTACCTTGTTGCAAGGGGCAAACTTGCCGGAATGTATATTGGTGTTATTGAATGCTTATTCTATGCTTTCATTTGTTTAAAAAGTGAACTTTATGGTGAAGTTATAAAAGTTATGTGTATATCAATTCCGCTTAACATTTACACCATAATCAGTTGGCTTGTCAGCATGAAAAAACAAAAAAATAAGAAAGAAAAATATACCGATAACAACGACAGAGAAGATATTGTCATTAAAAAAATCAAGAAAAAACAGATTGTTTTATATTCATTTATTGCTGTTGTTTGTGTTATTTTATCATTTATATTGCTCAAATATGGTTTAAAACAAAAGAATGCTTTAACCCTTAGTGCGATTGCTCTCACAATCACCATTGTTGGAAAAATCTTAACCGCACAAAGATTTATGGAATCTTATGCAATATTCCTTTTGGGCGACATTATATGTTTGCTCATGTGGGGTCAAACATTAGTTCAAGTTGGTTTCAACATTGCACAACTTTCAATGATACTTTATTATCTTGCATGTTTCACAAACGATGTTTACGCTTACGGACTTTGGAAAACTATGTATCGCAAAGTTGCAGTTAATGGGGGTGTCATCTTATATAAAAGAAGAGTCAACATTAAAAAGATTGCAAAACTTCGCAGAATGTTTAGAAACTTGCATTGGGACAAAAAAATTGATATGGCTAAAAATTCATAAATAAAACCACCACAACTAAGTGGTGGTTTTTTGTTTGCAAAAAATTATTTTAAACATAAAAAGACTGCTAAAACTAGCAGTCTTTTATTATTTCTTTAAAGAAGTTGGGGTATATGAATCAAAAATAATATTATCAGCAAAACCCTTAACACGAATTTCTTCTTCTTCATTTTTAACACTATATGCCAAAACAGGAATTTCACCATAATATTTCTTAACATATTTGTTTGGCAAGTTTTCTGTTTTATAAACAATGAAGTTTGGCTCGCTTACTTTTTTGTTAAGCCACATTCTTTTAAGGAAGAATCTTCTAACACCAATAATTTCTTTTTCTTCAGTAAATGCTGCAATTTGCCCACGCTTTACCTTTGGTGCATTAACTTTAAACCACTCAACAGAATATGGGTTAAATGACTCAACAGCATATTCACCTTTATAGTTTTGCAAAACCTTCCAAACAGCCTTCTCAAATGGACCAACTTTTCCATAGTTTTTGATTTCAACCAAAATAGGAACTTTTCCATCAATCAAGTCAAGTGCTTCTTGAAGGGTAGGGATTCTTTCTTTTGTATTAGCAAGTGTTAATTTTTGAATGTCTTCATATTTACAGTTTGAAATGAAACCATCTTTGCCTGTCATTCTTGCAAGTTTTTCATCATGGAAAATCACAGGTGTGCCATCAGTTAAAAGTGAAACATCTAACTCAATTGGCAATTTATTTTTAACCGCATTCTTAAATGCAGCAAGTGAATTTTCTGGGTGTTTTTCATCAAACAAACCTCTGTGAGCGATAGGTTGTTTAACTAACCAACTTTCATATATACTCATATTTTCTCCAATAATTTAAAAATATCTATTCAAATATAGACAATAATCCTTTTAAATTATATAATCAATTTACATTTTTGTCAATGTTTTAGTGTCAAGTATAACTAATAATTTATTAATTATTATAATTTATGTAACAAAAAATAACATTATGATTGATTTATTTTGGCTTTTAGTTTAAAATTATTTTGAGGTATTTATGGAGAAAAAACTAGATAATATTCGCAACTTTTCGATTATTGCTCATATTGACCACGGAAAAAGCACACTTGCTGACAGACTTATGGAATTTACTGAAACTGTTGCTAAGCGTGACAGCAAAGAACAACTTTTAGACTCTATGGACATTGAGCGTGAAAGGGGAATCACTATCAAACTCACACCCGTCACAATGAAATACACTAAAGACGGAAAAGAGTATATTTTGAATTTAATTGACACTCCTGGGCATGTTGACTTCACTTATGAAGTTTCAAGATCACTTGCTGCATGTGAAGGAGCAATTTTAATTGTTGATGCAACACAAGGTGTTCAAGCACAAACCCTTGCGAATTTTTATCTTGCTTTTGAAAATAATCTTGAAGTTTTGCCGGTTATTAATAAAATGGACTTGCCTTCAGCAAGACCTGATGACGCTAAAGCAGACATTGAAAGAATAATTGGCATTCCTGCAGACGAAGCACCTTGCATTTCAGCAAAGACAGGTCTTAACATTAAAGAAGTTCTTGACCAAATTGTTGAACAAATTCCTGCACCGGTTGGCGATGATGAGGCACCACTTCAAGCACTTATCTTCGACAGTTATTATGACAACTATAAAGGTGCTGTTTGCCTTGTTAGAATTAAAAATGGAACAGTTAAAACCGGAACAAAAATCAAAATGCTTCAAACCGGTCGTGAGTTTGAAGTTGTTGAAGTTGGAATTTTCAAACCAAAGATTGAAAGAGGTGACATTTTAAAGGCTGGTGATGTAGGTTATATTTCTGCCAGCATTAAAACAGTTTCCGACATTAAAGTTGGTGACACAATCACCGAAATTGAGCGTCAAGCCGAACCACTTCCAGGATACAGAGAAGTTCAACCTGTTGTTTATTCTGGTATCTTTCCAATCGATGGTGATAAATATAATGCACTTAAAGACGCACTTGAAAAAATTAAACTTTCAGACGCCTCACTTGTTTACACACCAGAAACATCATCTGCTTTAGGTTATGGTTTTAGATGTGGCTTTTTGGGGCTTTTACACTTAGAAATCATCACTGAAAGACTTGAGCGTCACTTTGGTCTTGATGTTATTACAACCATGCCAAGCGTTACCTATAATGTTTACAAGCGTAATGGTGAAAAACTTGAAATTTCAAACCCAAGCAATATGCCTGCTGGTGACGAAATTGATTATATTGAAGAACCATTTATCAAAGCAAATATTTACTCTCCACCTGAATATGTTGGTGCAATTATGGACCTTGGAATTGCAAAACGCGGAATTTATAAAGATATGCAATATCTCGCCGACAACAGAGTTAAACTTGACTTTGAACTTCCACTTGCAGAAGTTGTTTTTGATTTCTTTGATAAACTTAAATCAACAACTCATGGCTATGCAAGTTTTGACTATGAAATTTCTGGATATCAAAAGAGTGACATGGTTAAAGTTGATATGCTTTTAAACTCAGAGCCTTGTGACGCACTTTCAATGATTGTTCACAGGTCTCGTGCATACGAACGCTCTCGTGCAATCACTGAAAAACTTAAAGAAGTTGTTCCAAGACAACTCTTTGAAATTCCAATTCAAGCAACCATTGGCGGAAAAATTATTGCTCGTGAAACCGTTAAAGCACTTAGAAAAGATGTTATTGCAAAGTGTTATGGCGGAGATGTTTCAAGAAAGAGAAAACTTCTTGAGAAACAAAAAGAAGGTAAGAAGAAAATGAAACGACTTGGAAGTGTTGAACTTCCTAGTGAGGCATTCCTTTCAATTCTTAAAATGGATAACGAGTAAAATCTTTAAAAATTTAAAATTGACAAAATTCTTGTTTCATTATACAATCTACTTGTTTAAGGAGTATAAAATATGTCTATCAGCGAATTTGGTTTAAGCATTGACGAAAATTCAACAAAAAGAAGTTTGAGCATTTATGTTCATATTCCTTTTTGCTCTTCAAAATGCAAATATTGTTCTTTTGTTTCAATGAAGGCAACTGAGGATGATAAAAAAAGATATTTTGAAGACCTTGTAACTGAAATTAAAATGCACGCCACTAAATATCGTTCAATTTACACTGTTTCAAGCATTTATATTGGTGGGGGAACACCATCTTCACTTGATTATTATTACATTCGCGATTTGCTTTCTTGCATTTACAAGAATTTTGCTGTTAAAAATTCTGCAGAAATCACCATTGAAATCAATCCAAACTCTGTTGACAAAAATAAGATTCGTGAATATATTTTGTCAGGCGTCAACAGATTCAGCATTGGGCTTCAATCAATTTCACAAAAA
Source organism: Clostridia bacterium (assembly GCA_017399515.1). GTDB lineage: Bacteria > Bacillota > Clostridia > Christensenellales > UBA1242 > RGIG1681. Next base: position 19,866 of record JAFQBZ010000085.1, read on the forward strand.
GTTTTGAAGGAAATGGGCAGAACTCACACTGCTGACGATTATCAAAAAGCAATTGCAACCATTCGTGATTTTGGTGTTAGAAACATTAGCACTGACATCATTATTGGTTATCCTGGTCAAAAACTTCAAGATGTTAAAGACACTCTTGCACTTCTTTTAAAACTTGAAATTCCTCACATTTCCGCTTATATGCTTTCTGTTGAAAACGGAACACCACTTAAAAAACTAGTAGACAATGGTTCTGTGGGGCTTCCAAGTGAAAACCTTGTAATTTCAATGTATAACTACATTTTTAATACACTCACAGAAAATGGTTATAATAGATATGAATTTTCAAACTTTGCAAAACCAACTTTTGAATCTTTCCACAATAAGATTTATTGGAAGAGAAAAGACTATCTTGGCGTTGGGCTTGCAGCACATTCATATATTGACGGAACAAGATTTGCAAACACTGAAAACATTGCTGAATATGCAGACCTTATTGAAAACAAACAAACAGAACCTGTCAGCATTTCAAAAAATCTCACTGACGAAGAGAGAAAAGAAGAAGCAGTTATGCTCTCACTTAGAACCGCTGAAGGTTTAGACCTTAATGCTTATAAAGATGAATTTGATGAAAACTTCCTTGCAAAACACAAGGCAAAAGTCACAAAACTCATTAAAGAAGGTTTCTTAATCTTAACAAAAGACAATCATTTAATTTGCACAAACAAGGGCTTTTTAGTTTTAAATGCCATTGTTTTAGAATTAGTTTCATAAATAACATAAAAACCTCAAATTTTTTGAGGTTTTATTTTTTTGTTAAAAAAAGTTGACACAAATTGTTGACTTTTTTTCTTAGCAGTAATATTATATACAGTGTTAGCACTCAATTATAAAGATTGCTAAAAACTTGAATATTTTTAAAGATATTTGTGTATAATTACAAATGAGGTAGAAATATGGATTTAAGTGATAGAAAGAAGAAAATTTTAAGTGCTGTCATTGAAACCAATGTTAAAAGCAAAAAGGCTGAAGCAGTTTCAAGCAAACAACTTCAAGAAGAATATTTGCCAAAGTTAAGTTCTGCAACAATTCGAAATGAACTTAACGCGCTTGAAGAAATGGGATACCTTACACACCTTCACACTTCATCAGGCAGAGTTCCAACAAAAGAAGGCTATGAAAAATATATTTCTGAACTCATGCGTGAAAAGAAACTTACCACTCGTGAAAAAGAAAATATTCAGTCAAACTTTGCTAACAAACTTATAAGCATTAGAGATATTATTGAGCGTTCAGCAAAAACAATTTCAAAAGCAACAAACTATACCTCAATTGTTTATTCTGGGCCATCAAACAGGGCAGTTATTAAAGATATTAAACTTTATCCTGTCAGCCCAACAACACAACTTGTAGTTGTTGTTACAAATGAAAATGTTATCAACGAACTCACATATCTTGGAACAAACAACGAAGACGACCTTAAGTCTGCTAGCGATATTTTAAAAGAACTTTTCATTGGCAAACCTTTATCACTAATCAAAAATCGTGACTTTAGAAATAAAGTTGTCACAAAAGAGTTAACAAAATATAAAACTGTTTTTGACAGAGTGCTTGACATTATTTCAGCCGAAAGCAATAACATTTCAAACAACTTAAGCATTGCTGGAAAAGACAAACTTATGGAATATTCAGAGTTTAATGATATTGAAAAGTTTAAAAAAGCAGTTTCAATTTTTGAAAACCATGAATCACTAATTCCTATCTTTGATAATAGTGATGACCTTGAAGTTTCAATTAATGTTGGAAGTGACGACACCGGTCTTGAAGACTGTTCAGTTATCAAAATCACTTGCAATATTAATGATGGAACAAAAATTACTGCTGGCGTTGTTGGACCAATGCGTATGGATTATTCAAAAGCCGTTTCAGTTTTAAAAGAAGTTGCTGAAACAATTGAAAACACACTAAACACAGAAGGAGATTATGATGAGTAAAGACGAGAAAAAATGCTCAAAAGAAAATGGTGAATGTGAAGAAAAAAAAGATTGCAAAAACCACTCAAAAGACTGTCATGAGCATCATGGTGGAAAATGTAAAGAACTTGAAGCAAAAATTGAACTTTTAGAAAAACAAGTTGAAGAAAACAAAAAACTTGCTAGTCAATATCTTGGAACTGCTTCTTATTATAAAACTCAAGCAGAAGATAACAAGAAAGACTTTGAAAGATATAAGGAACGCAACAAAAACATTGAAGTTGAAGCAGTTGAGCATGCTAATGAAGTTGTTGCAAAGAAAATTCTTCCTGTTATTGACAATTTCGACCAAGCAATGGCTCTAATTACAGATGCTGAAATCATTAAAGGTTTTTCGATGATTTATTCGTCACTTATTTCAGTTCTTGCAGATATTGGTGTTAAAGAAATTGATTGCAAAAAAGGTGATGAACTTAATCCTGAATATCACAACTGCATAAGCACTGAAGAAACTGACGATGAATCTTTAAATGAACACATCTCAGCAATTTACCAAAAAGGCTATATGTTTGCAGAATCTAAAAAAGTTATTAGACCTGCAACTGTAAGCGTTTATAAGAAATAATCTTGTAAACAATATATATCTAATCTTTGAACTTGCAGGTGGATAAAGCCCACCAATCAAAATAGTTAAATAATTAAAATTTATATAAAAAGGGGAAACAAATTATTATGGCAAAAATTATTGGTATTGACCTTGGAACAACCAACTCTTGCGTAGCAATTATGGAAGGTGGCGAACCAGCAGTTATTACAAATGCAGAAGGCAGCAGAACAACTCCTTCAGTTGTTGGCTTTACAAAAGACGGTGAAAGACTTGTTGGACAAATCGCAAAGCGTCAAGCAGTTGCAAATCCAGAAAACACAATCCGTTCAATCAAAAGCAAAATGGGTGAAAACACATCTGTTGAAGCAGGTGGCAAAAAATACACTCCACCTGAAATTTCAGCAATGATCTTAACAAAACTTAAAAACGACGCTGAAAAATATTTAGGCGAAAAAGTTACAGAAGCAGTTATCACTGTTCCTGCATACTTTAACGACGCTCAAAGACAAGCAACAAAAGACGCTGGAAAAATCGCTGGTCTTGATGTTAAAAGAATCATCAACGAACCAACCGCTGCAGCACTTGCTTATGGTCTTGACAAAGTTCAAGATCAAGACGGTCAAAAGATTTTAGTTTATGACCTTGGTGGTGGAACATTCGATATTTCGGTTCTTGAAATTGCTGATGGCGTTTTCCAAGTTTTAGCGACAGGTGGAAACACAAAACTTGGTGGTGATAACTTTGACGAAGTTATTATGAATCACTTAATTGACGAATTCAAAAAGAGTGATGGCATTGACCTTTCTAAAGATAAAATGGCAATGCAAAGACTTAAAGAGGCTGCAGAAAAAACAAAAATTGAACTTTCTTCAATGACTCAAAGCACTGTTTCACTTCCATTCATTTCTGCTGATGCAACAGGTCCAAAACACTTAGAAATCAACATTACTCGTGCAAAATTTGAAAGTATGATTGAAGATATGATTAATGAAACAATCACTCTTACAAAAAAAGCACTTGCAGACAGCAAACTTTCAGTTAACGATATTGCTAAAATTATCATGGTTGGTGGTTCAACAAGAATCCCAATGGTTATTTCAAAAGTTCAAGAATATATCGGCAAACAACCATTCACAGGCATTAACCCAGACGAATGTGTTGCTGTTGGTGCTGCTATTCAAGGTGGCGTTCTTGCTGGTGATGTTAAAGATGTGCTTCTTCTTGATGTAACTCCACTTTCTCTTGGAATTGAAACAATGGGTGGGGTATTCACAAAACTTATTGAAAAGAACACAACAATCCCAACAACAAAAACTCAAGTATTCTCAACTGCTGCTGATAATCAACCAGGCGTTGACATTCATGTTCTTCAAGGTGAAAGAGAATTTGCGGCTGACAACAAAACACTCGGCAGATTCGAACTTACAGGCATTCCACCTGCACCAAGAGGCGTTCCACAAATCGAAGTTAAATTTGATATTGACGCAAACGGAATTGTTCATGTTTCAGCAAAAGATTTAGGAACAGGCAAATCACAAGACATCACAATCACAGCATTTTCAAATCTTTCTGACGCAGACATTGACAAAGCAATCAAAGAAGCAGAAATGTATGCTGAAGAAGACAAAAAGAGAAAAGAAGTTGTTGATGCTAAAAACAGTTTAGACCAACTTATTATGGGAATCGAAAAAGTTCTTCGTGAAAGCGGTGATAAGATTTCTGAAGAAGACAAAACAAAACTTAACACTGAAGTTGAATCAGCAAAGGAAGTTTACAAAACAGCAACTGATGCAGAAACTCTCAAATCAAAACTTGAGGAACTTTCAAAAGTTTCTAACGAAATTTTCTCAAAACTTTATGCTAACGCTGGTGCAAATGCTGGTGCTGGCACAGATGGAACCGCTGATAACTCTGGTTCAACAGACCCTAACAATTTCAGCGATTTCACAACAAAATAATGAATTTTAACAAAATTTTCAGTTAAAATTAAACAAAATTGCGATTTTTAAACATCAGTCAGTGCTTGAATTTTAGTGCTGACTGATAGTTTTTGAAAAGGAAAATATGGCAAATAAAAATTATTATGACATTTTAGGTGTAAATAAAAATGCGTCTGACGATGAGATTAAAAAAGCCTATAGAAGTTTAGCGAAAAAATATCACCCAGACCTTAACCCAGGAAACGCAGAAGCAGCCGAAAGACTTAAAGAAGTTAACCAAGCATTTAGCGTTTTGTCAGACAAGACTAAAAAACAAAACTATGATAACTATGGTGATGAAAATGGACCTCAAGGTTTTGGTGGCTTTGGCGGTGGCGGATTCGGTTCTGGCTTTGGTGGTTTTGGCGGTGCAGACTTTGGTGATTTTGGAGATATTTTTAGCAATATTTTCGGTGGCGCTTTTGGTGGCTCAAGAAGTTCAAGACGAGCAAGTGCACAAGCGCAAGGTGCAGACATTCAAGTTAAAATGAAATTATCATTTGTTGAAGCAGCGTTCGGCGTTAAGAAAAATATTAACTTAAACCGATCTGAAACTTGTCCACATTGTAAAGGCACTGGTGCAAAAAACGGAACAGACTTCACAACCTGTTCAAAATGTTCAGGAACAGGAACTGTTCGTCAAGCGCAAAACACTCCATTTGGTCAAGTTGTTTCTGAAGGAATATGTCCTGATTGTCACGGAACAGGAAAGAAGATTAAAGAAAAATGTTCACACTGTAATGGCAATGGAGTTACTCGTGAAAACAGAAATATTGAAATCAATATTCCTGGCGGCATTGCAAATGATCAAGTTTTAACACTTCGCGGTCAAGGTGAAGCCGGAAGAAATGGTGGACCAGCCGGTGATATGCAAATTTTGATTCAAGTTGAAAACCACAAACTCTTAAAAAGAGAAGGTTATGATGTTTATGTTGATGTTCCAATTTCATTTACTGAAGCACTTCTTGGTGCAAAAGTTAAAATTCCTGGAATTAATGAAACTCTTGAACTAACTATTCCTGAACTCACACAAACAGGAACTATTTTAACAGTTAAAGGCAAAGGTACTAAGATTTTAAACAAAAATGCTTATGGTGACCTTTTTGCAAAAATCACTGTTGAACTTCCAAAATCTCTTGATAAGAAAGAAAAACAAATTCTTCAAGACCTTGAAAAAAGCATATCTAAAAATCAGTATGCAAAAAAGAAAGCATTTATTGATAAGTTATAATTACAAGAATATAGCATCGCTATATTCTTTTTTTATAGAAAAATTGACCTTTTAATGATTTTGTATTATAATTTCAATATGAAAGAAAAAAGATATTTTTATAATGACAATTTAACTGTAAATTCAACAATCACACTCGAAGGTGACGAGTTTCATCATTTGACAAATGTTATGCGTTCGAGAATTGGTGAAAGGGTATGCCTTTTTAATGGAAATGGCAACTTTTATTTTGGAAATGTTAAAAACATTTCTAAAAAGTACGCCGAAATCGAAATTGTTGAAAAACAAGAATCTCAAAATGAACCAACAATTAATCTTACAGTTTATCAAGCACTTGCAAAAGGTGATAAACTAAGTTTGATTATGCAAAAAATAACCGAAATTGGCGCAAGTGAACTTGCTCTTTTTGACAGCAAATTTTGTGATGTTAAAGCAAACACTCACAAACAAGAAAGAATGGAAAGTATTGCAGTTTCTGCCGCAAAACAATGTGGAAGATCAAGCATAACAAAAACAACAGGCATTCATTCAATCAAACAAGTTGCCGAACAAATTAAAGATTTTGATGCCTTTTATGTTGCTTATGAAAACAAAGATGGAGACACTCTTGCAAAAGATTTACTTGCAAATAAAGATAAAATTAAAAATGTTGCTATTATGATTGGTGCAGAAGGTGGTTTTGCAGAAGACGAAATCAAACTTCTTGAAGAAAGCGGTGCAAAAATTGTGTCACTTGGAAACCGAATTCTTCGCACCGAAACAGCGTCTATTGTTTGTGCTGGCGTTATTATGCAAATGTTAGAAACAATTTAGGAGAACTTATGAAATCAATCTCAATTATCACACTCGGTTGCAAGGTTAATCAAGTTGAAAGTGAAACCCTTGCAGAAAAACTTTATGA
>JAFQBZ010000086.1 GCA_017399515.1 Clostridia bacterium
ACAGTAACCATTTCAACTGAAGAGCAAATCACACTTTCAAGAAACTTCATTTTCTCAGGCGTGTTAAACATTGAAAACACTTCATCACTCTTCATCAGCGAAAACCCAAATGTAGATAAAGACCAAGAAATTGTTTGTGACGATCTTGTTCTCACAAACATAAGTGACACTCTTTCAAACTTCGCATTCTTTGAAGCAAACAATTCAAAAACATTCTTCACTTTGAAAAACACTGATTTCAACATCATTTCAGCATCAAGTGAAACCACTCATGCAATCAAGTTTAATTCAAACACACATAAACTTTTGCTTAAGGGAATCGTTACACACGACACAACTTATCTTTATAACTACACCCCAGACACACTTTTATATCTCGACCAAGACAACGAAAATCAAGACGATTTTTATGCAGATAATGAAGGCAACCCAATTGAAACCACTGAACGAATCAAAATTGCAATTCCTTACACAGCAAACAACTCACTTATTTGTTCAAACATTGAATATGCAAACACACTTTTAATTGACCTTGTTGCTGACGACGATTTCTTCACCGTTTCAACCGTGCCAAACAACAGCACACTTTATGTCGCAGTTGAATCAAACTTCACATTTAACACAAATGGTGGAACTTTTGCAACAGCAGACGCTGCACCAATCACTATTTTTTATAACAACGACACACCTTACACTTTCCCAGACCAAACAAAAATCACAAAAGAATATCATCACTTCATTGGCTGGTTTGGTCAAATTGAATATAACAGCCAAACTTATTATTTCGACCAAACTTTGATTGAAGAATATGTTGCACAAGGCAGCAACCCTGCAACCATTCCAACAATCTTTAAAACAGATTTATCAACATTTGTGGCTGCAAAAAGTTTCACAAATTACGCTTTCTCGTCAAAGGGAACTGCCGAACAGTATGCAAAATATTACCCTGTAACAGTTATGGCTGAAAACAGTCAAGCCCCAACATTTATTGCAAAGTGGGCGCTCGACACTTATGATGTAACATTTAACACAAACGGTGGAACTGCTGTTAGCACTGAAACTTATGAATATGGTTCAACAATCAGTGAACCTGCAACCATTCCAACAAAAACCGGTTGCACTTTTGATAAATGGTATAAAGACGCAGAACTCACCATTCCATTTGATTTTGCTGCAGAAACAATGCCTGCTGAAAACATCACAATTTATGCTGGATACACCGTAAATGATTACACAATCACATTTGTAACAAACACAACCGAAACAACAATCGACCCAATCACTTATAACTTTGGCGCAGAAATTGCAGACTTTGACCCACTTTCAAAAGAAGGACATACCTTTGAAGGCTGGTTCTTAAACGAAGAGTGCACCACTCCATTTGCTGCAGAAACAATGCCTGCTGAAAACATCACTGTTTATGCAAAATGGACACTTAACAGAATTAGCGTTTATTTCAACTCAAAAGGTGGTTCAACTATTGACGAAATCTTTGTTGATTATGGCACTTATGTCACCATTCCTGCAGCCCCAACAAAAACCGGTTCTGTTTTTGACGGTTGGTATTATGACTATAATTGCACAAGCGACCAAAAAGTTGTTTGGACAGAAGGCAAACTTCAAGTTAAAACCCAATTAAGATTATATGCAAAATGGATTGACCTTCCATATCACCTTGTTTTCCAAGATGGAAACAACCGAATTGGTTATAAAACCTTTGGCTATGGCGCCACAATTGAACTTTTAGACGGCTTAATTAAAGACGGCTACACATTTGGTGGTTGGTATGCAGACGAAGCCCTCACAACCCCATTCACACTCACAACAATGCCTGCAGAAAACACTTATGTTTATGCAAAATGGATTTCAAAAATAATCATTGATATTGACGAGTCAACACAAAAATATGTTGCTGACACAATCAACCCAACATTCGAACTTAACAGCGACCTTCAAAACTTTGTTATTAAATATAAGGTTAATGGCGAATGGGTTATGGACGCTCCAACCGATGTTGGAACTTATGATGTAATGATCACAAGAAACGAAGACGAGCACTATGCAAGATTCGAATCAGTCATTGAAGGCGGATATGTTATTGAACCAATTGTTGCTGACTACACTTGGCTCATTGCAATTTTGTTTGCAGTGTTTGCACTTGAAATCATTGTTTCAATTGCAGTAAGAATTCTTCGCAAACTAAAAAAGAATATGGTCATCACATCACTTGCAATCGTGACCGGAAACATAATGATTCCATCAAACCAAGTTGTGTTAATCATCATTGCTGCAATTTGTGCAGTTGCTGGATTTGTTGTGATGTGTTACCAACTTGTCAAACTTCATAGAACTCTTCCACTTGCGCTTATCACTCCTGAAGAAGATAATGACTCAATGGAAAAACACTTCAAACATAGTGAAAAAGTTATTGCTGAAGAAACTCATTCTTACTCAGCACAAGATGTTGAAGATATGCTCCTTCATGACACAGTTGGTCACGCAATCAAAGAAAAACATAATCTTAACGAACTTGAAAAAGAAGAAATTAAAGAAAGAGTTCCAATTGGTCCACTTGCTTACAGCGAAGAACACGACAATATGCAAAAAATTGAAGACGAAGATATTGACCAAACAACCACACCTGCTTCAAATGTTGAAATTGTTGATGACGAGTTTATCGCAAACGACACTGATGATAACGAAAGACTTTATAACAGTGACGACCCATTCCTTAGAAAAGACCCAACAGACTATAATATCGACAAAAAAGAAGACTAAAAACGATAAAAAGCAGATGAAATTCATCTGCTTTTTTGTTGCAATCTCATTCTTTTAAAAATGTGATTTTAAACCCTTTTTAATGCTAAAAATGTATAAATATTTTTTTGCTTGGCATTTTTATACATTTTAACCCTTCTAAACCCACCAACTTTAAAAATGTATTTTTATCTTCAATTTTCTCATATTTTTGCATTTGGGCGTTTTCAGGGGTGAATCTTAGAAATTCTTGACAAAAATAACACTCGTGACTATAATAATGAACCATAAGTTAAACTTAAAGTTTAACACAAGGAGATTTTATGAAAGAAATTTTACACATTTTGCTTCACTCTGCAAAAGACACTGTTAAACTCTTTCCTTTCTTGTTTTTAATTTACTTTTTAATTGAACTGTTAGAATCTAAAAACATTTTCAAATTTGAAAAATCAAAATTGTTAAAAGGAAAAGCAAGCCCTGCTGTTGGTGCACTTTTTGGTTCTGTTCCACAATGCGGCTTCTCGGTTATCTCATCAGAGTTATATGCTTCTCGAAAAATATCAATCGCGGCCCTTATTGCTGTGTTTGTTGCAACAAGCGACGAAGCCATTCCATTAATGCTTGCAGATTATAAAACCATTCCTGCACTCATTGTTTTAATCTTAACAAAAATTGTGCTTGCAATCGTGATTGGTTACCTTACTATGTATCTTTATAAAGTGTTCTTCAAAAAATCAGCAATCAAAACAATTGCACTTGAAAACACAAGTGAAACCACTTCAAAAGCAGAAGACTCTCACGAACATGAAGATGACCATGACGAACATCATCATGACGAACATTCTCATGAAAGTGATTCTCATGAAAACCACGAAGAACATGAAGAACATAAAGAACACAAAGTTCATGCTTGTTGTCACCACGATATTGAAGACACAAAGTTCGATTGGAAGCACCCACTTGTTCACTGCTTAAAAATCACACTTTATATCTTTATTATCAATGTCATTTTAGGCGGTTTAATCGAACTTGTTGGCGAAGACAATCTAACAAACTTCTTATCTTCAAATCACGCTCTTCAGCCTATTTTAGCCCTTGTTATAGGAATTGTTCCTAACTGTGCATCATCAGTTGTTTTAACTAAACTTTACATTTCTGGAGGCTTAAGTTTTGGCGCAATTGTTGCCGGTCTTTCAGTTAATGCTGGGCTTGGGCTTATGGTGCTTTTGAAGGAAAACAAAAACAAAAAAGAAAACTTATTTATTGTTTTAATGCTTTTAATTCCAAGTTTAATCTTTGGTTATGCTCTTCACTTCTTGCCACTTGACTTTTTAAGAATTTAATAAAGCAAAACCAAACAAGTTAAAACTCATTTTTAATTATTTAACCATAAAAAAAGAAGGCAAAAGCCTTCTTTTTGTTTTACATTTTAAACCTATGGTTCTAATGATGGCTCAACAACATAATCAACTGGGTCTGTTGTGAAATCATTATAGTTTTTCATATTTGAAACAACTGCATAAATCTTATAAATTCCAACACTTAAAACTGTATCTTCTTCAAGAACTGCAGGTTCACCCTCACTTCCTGATATATAGTAATAATAAGTGATTGTTGCACCTTCTAAAATTGTTGCATCACCGGTAACTTTCAATGTTTCAATGTCGTTATCTGTGATTGAAACTGACAAAGCATTTTCAGCAAGATATGCACCACTAACAGTGAACAAGTTTGCTTCTGTTGCTTTTGATGTTGTTGATTTATCGTTATAGTTTGCAACGCCAGAAGCAGTTGCACGAATGATATATGTTCCAGCATCTAAAACTGTATCTTTTGTGATTGTAATCCATGGGTTAGAATCTGAACCCATTCTCTTAACTGAATAAGTGATTGTTGCACCAAGTGTAACAGCACCATTTGCTCCATTTGCACCTTTAAGTTCAAAATCTGTTGGAGTTGTGCCATAAACATAACCTTGTCTTTGAACTGAGAAATCAGCCATTGTTGCATTGCTGATTGTGAAGTATGTTTCACAAGTGATTGCTGTTCTGTCAGAAATGGTATAGTTTCCATAGCCATAAAGTTTAACAGAATAAACACCTTCATCAACAAAGTTTAATTCTGGATGTTCTGGGTCTGGTGTGTATTCAACATCATACAAACCGCCACCATATTGTCTTCTCCATTGAAGAACATAGTCAACACCTTCAACAAGAGTTTGTGTTCCAAGTTTTGCGTAAACTTGAATTTGTGGGTCATGTGACAAACCATCATAAACATATTCAGCACCTGAAAGGTTTGGAATGCCTTTAAGTTCATCTTTATAAACTTCAAATTTGCTGATTGGTGTTGTGATTTCTTCATAGTTAACAAAACCACTAACAACTGCATAAAGTGAATAAACACCTGCATTTAAGTTAAGATCTAATGAATATTCAGCCCACTCGCTAGCATCACCAATTTCAGTGTGTTCACCTGCTTTGTAATAATATGTTTTGGTTGGGTTTTCAGTTGTTTCAACAGCAACATCAAGTTTACCCTTTTCACCATTATATGTATAGTTTGCTTTAGAAACAGTTGCTGTGAGTGTTGCACGAGAAATTGTGTAAACAGTTTCTTGTGTTCCCTTATAGTTGCCAATTCCGGTAACCACAAGTTTATATTCACCAGCACTGATAAAGTTCAATGAATCTAATGCATTTAAGTTATATTCAGTGTATGTTCCACCAAATGGTCTATAGAACCAAGCAATGGTATAGTTTTGATTTTCAGTTAAACTTCCAACGCTGTAACTTGGTTTTTTAGATGTTCCATCATAAACAACGCCACTAGACATTGTTGTTGCAGGAAGGTCGATTGCACGAATTGTGAAGAGTGCATATTTTTCGCCACCATATATGCCTTTTCCGGTAGCAATAACTCTATATTCACCAGCATCAACAAAAGCAGAGTTTTCTTTGCCTTCAGCAATTTCATAAGAAGTAAATTCTGTTTCACCTGGTGCTTTATATGAATAAGAAATTTCATAATCTTCACCTTCGGTTAAACCTTCAACTGTTGCTGTTGGTATG
>JAFQBZ010000087.1 GCA_017399515.1 Clostridia bacterium
GATTGCAAGATTTGCAGGGGAAACTTAAACAAAGCCCCAACAGATGTTGGCAACGATTTTGGTCATGGCTGGGTTGAAAAAGACGGGCTTGTTTATGACACAACCTGGCAGATTATAACTGATAAACACACATATTATAAATTGTTTGGTGCTTCACATGTTTATGCTCGCGACTCTAAGCAGTTTTTTGAAGATTGCAAGGGTATGTCTTCTTGGGAAATCCACGATAAAAAATATTATGAAGATAACTACATTCCAATGGATTCACTATTAATTTTTCAGGTTGAACAACTTGAAAAGTTGCATATTGATAGTCCTGAATCACCAATTTCAACAAAGCGTGATAAGGAAATCGCAAGAATGGTGCTTGCAGATTTGCCAAAAATAACTTTAAAGGCAACATTAGATAAACAAGAAGCATTGCAAAGACAGTAAATAAAAACCTCTTTCAAGATGAAAGAGGTTTTTTGTTTAGTCATTTTCTGGTCTTCCGGTAAGTTCACCGTCATTTTTTAATCCGGCAAAATTTTGTTGACGCATTGCTTCATAAGCAATTATTGCGACTGAGTTTGAAAGATTTAAACTTCTTGCTTTTGCACTCATTGGAATGCGAACACAGTTGTCATAATTATTTTTTAAGATGGTTTCGCTAAGACCATAACTTTCTTTTCCAAAAACAATAAAACAGCCGTCAGGGTAGTTGACTTCAGTGTGGGTATGTTTAGATTTTGTGCTTGCATAATAAAATGTTGCATTTTTGTTGTTGTCTAAAATTTCTTTAAAAGAATCAACAACTTGCACATTTGCAAAGTCACGATAATCCATTCCAGCACGCTTAAAGTGTTTGTCATCTAAAATAAACCCAAGTGGTTTAACCATGTAAAGATTTGCTTCAATTGCGGCACAGGTTCTAACAATATTTCCTGCATTTTGTGGAATTTCAGGTTCAACTAAAACAATATTAATCATTTTGCTCTCCAAATATATAATTATCCTGCTTATTATAGATATTTTTAAGCAAAAAGTCAATTTCTTTTTAAATTAAATAAAGTTTTTTTATAATAACTATTGAAAGATAAAAATAATTATGATATAATAATTATATAAGGGGAGAAATAATATGGTTAAAAATGCGTTCATAGACATTATTTTTGGCTGGGAAAGAATGACAACTTCGCAAAAAGTTGAAAGACTTCAAGCACTTGAAAATATGATTGCGAGATTCCAAAACCGAAAGGCAAGAAGAATTATAATAAAGAAAAATAATAAATTTGTCAAAAAGCACATTGGTGAATATCGTGATCCTTCAGCATATTATATTAGAGAAGATAAAGATTACATTTATATTCATAATATAGATGTAATGAAAATTGAAGCCATTAAAAACATTATTCATGAAGGTTTTCATGCTTACATTCATGACTTTGTTACTGGTGCAGTTAGTGGCTTAAAATTATATTCACAAATGAACTTAGAAAAATTTTATATTGAAGAAGAACAATTGCCGGCAATTAGAAACGAGTTTGAAAGCAGAAGAATGATGCCGTTGTTTGATTCATATTACATTGAAGAAAGAGTCAATTATCAAGAAGATACAATTTATATGATAAAAATGATTCTTGACGCAATTGAAACACCTTATGACGCTGAATGTTTGTCAAACACTTTAATTTTAGCATTAGATTATGCTTATGAAAATGAAAAAAGAGGCAAAACTTATGAAAGTCGATATGGTGTTAGTTACGATGATGTTGTAATTGATGCATTAAATAAAGACTGTGAAGAAACTTATCAAGTTAATAAAAATGGGAAAATCATTCAAATGCATGAACCAGAACTTATGAGATTTGTTGAAAGAGCACTTAGATATTATGGTGAATAATCAAATGCAGATAGCAGTTTAATGGTATCTCCTGAAATGGCAAAAGAGATAAAACTCAAAGCACCAGAAAACATCAAAATAACATTAAGAGAATATGATATTAAAATGATGA
>JAFQBZ010000088.1 GCA_017399515.1 Clostridia bacterium
ACGAAGAACTTGAAGAAATGCTTGAAATTTTTAAAAAACATAATATAAAAACAACATTTTTTATTGGTGGAAGTTGGGCTATAAAAAATCAAGATCTATTGAAAAAGATTCATGGTTTAGGTCACGAAATTGCAAGTCATGGATACTCTCACAAAGAACACGGCAAACTTTCTTATGAAGAAAATGTGATTGAGATTCAAAAGTGTCATAATATTGTGAAGGAAATCTTAGGTATTGACATGGAACTTTTTGCACCACCAGGTGGGTCATATAACAAAAGCACAATCAATGCTGCAAATGGGCTGGGTTACAAAACAATTATGTGGACTCGCGACACCATTGATTGGAGAGATAAAAACACAGACCTGATTTATTCAAGAGCGGTGTCAAAAATGGGTGGTGGAGATTTGATTTTAATGCACCCAACTTCTTGCACAAAAGATGCTTTAGAAAGAGTGATAAATTATGCTCACGAGCATAATTTAAAACTTACAACAGTGAGTGAAACACTCGGGCTCTAAAAAACTAAAATTTTATGTTAAAATGTTAAAAAAATATATAAAAGTTTCAAAAATATGCAAAATCCGTTTTTATTACGGATTTTTTTGTTATATAATAAATATGTATAATTATATTATTATTGGAGAGTTATTTATGGCACTTAATACTTTTTCAAATGGACTTAGACTTGTTTGCAATTTAAAACCTGAAAAGAAGATTGCGTGTGTTGTTTTGCATATTGCTGGTGGAACACAATCTGAAAAGAATTTTCAAAGTGGAATCAGTGATTATTTAACAAAGATTATGCTTATGGGAACAAAGCAACACCCAACAAAAGAATCGCTTATGAACTATGCGAAACTTAATGGTATTATTTTGACTCCTCATAACTCAAAAGAGAGTATCACAATCAGTGCACTTTGTCCAAAAGAAAATATTGAAAAAGCAATTTCACTTTTATCTGAAATTGCATTCAACACAACCTTTGCTGCAGAGAGTGGTGAAAAGGTTAGAAAACAACTTTTGGCACAAGTTTCTATGCTCGCTGAAAATCCACAATACATCATGGATAGACTTTTGAACTCAACACTTTATTTTAGAACCGGTCTTGCTAACCCTAAATCAGGAACAAACATCACCGTTTCAAGATTCCGTTCACTTGACGCAAAAGACTATCTTGCCCGTGTGTTCACACCAAGAAACACAATCATTTCTGTTGTGGGTGATGTTTCACAAGAAGAAATTTATGATCTTGTTAAACTTTATTTCTTCGATAAAATGAAAGATACTGAAACTGAATATAAGAAACTTAAGTATGTTTCAGAAGTTGACGAGTTTGAAGGTTGCGCTAAGGGAAGAGTTAAACGCCTTAATCAAACCAGATTCTTGATTGCTTTCCCAACTGTTTCATTCAAAGATAAAGAAAAGTATATCATTGAAATAATTAAGCCGGTCATGATTAACAGAATCAAACTTTCACTTGCAAACCAAAACTATTACTTTGACACAAAAATTAAAACTAAATATTACGCAAATAATGGTAATTTAGTTTTTGATTTGGTTGTTGACTATGATGTTGCTGAAGATCACTTATACAATGTGGTTAATGCAATCAATGAAGATATTAAAAACAGACCACTTTCAGTTGATGAATTTGAAACAGAAAAGAGAGTTTATGTTACAAACTTCATTAACACTTATGACAATGTGCTTGAAAATTCACTTATTTCAGCAAAACATTTAGCACTTACTAAACAAACTTTTAGTGAAAGCACAGAAAGACTTAAAATGGAAGTTCTTACAAATAAAGACGCAAACAAACTTTTGAAATCTGTTCTTGATTTTGAAAAAATGGTTGTTATTTATTTAGGACACGACATTGCTGTTGATTATGACAGTTTAATGGATCAAGTTAGATAGAGGTGTGAATTGAAAAATAATAACAGAAATATAAATATGACAAAGCGAAAAGTTGTTGGACTTATCAGTCTAATAGTTTTTTCGCTTGCATTTATATTTGCTTGTCTTAAAAAAGTTTTACCACTTGGGGCTTGGATTGTTGGAACATTTGGTTGGCTTGCATATCCAATGTGTTTAATTTTCGCATTCATTAGTTTGGCGGCATTTTTAGGTTTTTCATATTCAAAAAACACAAAACCTTTAAGATTGTTTGTAATTTCACTTTTTGCAATACTTTTAACCATTCATTCAATTCAAACATATAAAGACCTTGACAGTGTTGTTAGATTTGCACATTTGAAGAAATATTTAGGCGTTTCTTATGGTCATGTAACAATTGTTGGAAGTTTTGGTTCAATTCTTGGTGGAATGATTTCAATGCTTCTTGGTGCAATGGGAACAATCATTTCATATGTCATTGTTGCAACAATTTCTATTGGTCTTTTGTTTGATTATGAACTTTATGGAAAATATCACGAAACTCATGTTAAAAAACTAAAAACAAGAAAAGTTCGTGAGGCTGTTTCAAATAGTGATAAAAAGGTGAGCAGTGAAGGTGTTCCTGACTATTCATTTGCAGAAACAAACTCAACAGTTGACGAAGTTTCTGTTGATGCAAGAACTTATGAACAAAGTTTGAATGAAACAAATTACAGCACTGACATTTCAAGATATAGAAACAGTGAAATTGTTGGTGAAATCACCAATGATTATGATGAAGAAAATTTTGTTCAAACAAATTATAATGATGAAAATCAAGAATTAAACACATTTTCAAATGGAGTTTATAAAACAGAATACATTCCTGATGTTTACTCTGAAGAAGATATGAACAGGTCAAGAAGAGAATTTATGATGGCAACTCACGGAATTTCTTCAACAGATATAAACAACAATTCAAATGATGTGTCTAATTATGGGGCAAATAACACTTCATTTGGTGAAGGGGTTGATTTTGATTCACTTTCAAATTTCGGTGAAGAACAAGAAGAAACTTCAAATGAAGGGTATAACTTTGGAAAAACTTTTGGTGATACCACATTTGAAACTTCACAACAATTTGAAGAAGATGAGCAAGATATTGATGCGGGTTTTTCAAGCATTTTAAATGGTGCTGACAATGATATTGAAACCGAAGTGAAAAAAGATATTTTTGGTGGATATTCAGAGCCGGAACCAACATTTAATTTTAATAATGAGCCAACTGCAACACCATTTAACAATGTTTCAAGTGCTTTAAATGATGGAATGAATAGCAGTGTGAATAGTGGTAGATTTGGTGAAGGATTTAATCCTGCTCCAATAACACCAGAACCGGTTAGACCGGTCAGTCCAACCCCAGAACCAATTTTTGGTGGCGTTGGCAGACAACAAAATCCATTTGGCACAGGTTTCCAACAAACATTTGAACCGGTTAATCAAAAACCACCGGTTGTTCAATCAAAAGAAATCAATTCAACACAAGTTGTTATTCCAGGTGTTAGATATAATGCGCCAACACTTGCACTACTTAGAAAACCTATTCCTGACAATGGTGACTACACAGCAGAACAAACACAAAAAACAATGCTTTTAGAAAGTGCTCTTGAAGCATTCAACATTTCAGCGAAAGTTAAAAATATTGTGCGTGGTCCAAAAATCACCAGATTTGAACTTTCACTTCCTCGTGGTGTTTCAGTTAATAAGATTCCGTCTTTAGAAAATGATATTGCAGCGGCACTTGCTGCAAAAACCATTACAATAAGAGCCCCAATTCCTGGAAGCACTTATGTTGGTATTGAACTTGAAAATAAAACATTCACCACTGTTTATCAAAGGGAACTTTTTGAAAGTGAAGCATTCCAAAATTGCAAAGACCCACTTCCAATCGCAATTGGAAAAGACATTTCAGGTGAAATTGTTGTAAAGAGTTTGGTTGATATGGTCCATGTGCTTATTGCAGGTTCAACCGGCTCAGGTAAATCAGTGTTTATTCATAACATTGTTTTAAGTTTGATTTATAAAAACAGTCCAGACGATTTAAGACTTATTATGATTGACCCTAAAAAGGTTGAATTCCCAATATATAATGGGCTTCCACATCTTTTAACACCAAAGGTTGTTTCTGGTTCGCAAAAAGCAATCAATGCACTTAAATGGTGTGTTAAAGAAATGGAAAGAAGATACAGCCTTATGGAACAAGCCGGTTTTAACAATATTAAACCTTATAATAAGAGCAATCTTGTTAAAGCAGGTCAACTTGAAAAGTTGCCATATATTGTAATTGTTGTCGACGAACTTGCAGAAATTATGCAAGCAAACAAGAAAGAGGCTGAAGCATGCATTCAGCGTATCACACAACTTGCGCGTGCCTGCGGTATGCATATGGTTGTTGCAACACAAAGACCATCTGTTG